>JACQEL010000970.1 GCA_016200595.1 Deltaproteobacteria bacterium | reverse complement strand
ATTTGATACATCCCCATCTTCTTAGACGGCCCAATACCTGACATACGATTTTCCATCGCGGTTACTGCGAGAATATCTCCGGAGGACACCGAGCATTCCCCTCATATCCGCCACCTCAGCAGAATAGACCGCAGCCATACCCATCGCTTCCTTGGGGTTGATTTCCGTCCACCGGGGAGTTGCCTGAAAACCCAGGCCGTTTATCAGGGCGGTGATTGAGGCGGGAGTATCTAGAATATCACTGCCATCGCTCGGTTCCCCTATTGCTAGTGCGGACGGCCACATATCCTCATACAAATACCCCCGCTGGATCTTCCCTTCCTTGATAAGCTCGACCCCAACCGTGCGGAGGAGTAGGTGATCAATATGCTGCGAGAGGCTGAGTGGAAAGTAGTACTCCGCGTCAGAATGAGTAGTAATAGTGCGCTTAACATTTTCGATCACAGAGCGTTCGTTTTCTTTAGATAACGTTTTCTCCCAGAGGACACCCATTTCCTCCATCCTGAAAGCGTTTCTCCGTAAGAGCCCTTCGGGAAAATCGAGAAACCGCACCTGTACGCCGAGCGCGAGTGCGTTGGTTAATTCCTCGATCTTCCGGAAGGTCGCAATTGCGGCGATCTGTTGGACATTTTGCGCAGCGATGTAGAAGGAGGAGAAGTTCGTCGCGCTGAACACATTCACCACGCTGACCGTCTTTCCCACTCTCCTCCACTGCGCCATCACCCCGCCGAGACACAAGAATGCATCATCGATGTGCGGCGAAACAATCACGATATCGGCAGCCTTCTCTTGCTTTAGGAAATGTCCCACGTCGCCCTGCAGGAATTCACAAGCGGCGTGCAGGGTATCTTGCGCCCAGCCCCCCCAGACTACCGCTTTGGCCGGCGGCGTCGGGTCTACTTTAACCACTTTTTGCCCCCGTCCAGCATAGCGAGTGTCCTCAATACCCAGCACACGATTCAATGCAGCGGTTACGGCGTTGCTTGAGGGGCCACCCAAGGCAATCACCGGACACCTGGCAAATTGGTCTTTCTCCGTCTCATATCTCACATCCGTAAGAATCACGGCCATGCGGCCCGACTGCAGTAGTTCGGCTTGGATCAGCGAGGCTGCGAGTCTGTCATCGATTTCAATTTCTTTCCTTGTACCGACGACAATGACGACTGTCTCAGGGTGAGTGAGCAAATCGTACTTCTTCCACGCGGCAGAGAGATCGGTACTGAGGTAGGCAGCCTCCAATGCTTCGCGCATGACCGAGGCCGAGGCATAGCGGTGCTTGGCGTCCTTTTCCAAGGCGACGAGCAGAAATTCCCGCATCTCCTCACTCAGATCAGGGGAGAGCACAGGAGGTTCCTGCAAGATACGATACATGAGTCCTTCCACCGTCTGTGCCTGGAACGGACAGACGCCGGTCAAGAGTTCGTGCAGAACGATGCCGACAGACCAGAGATCGGACGCCGGGCGGGCTTCGTTCTTCCAGGTTTCGGGCGCCATATATGCTGGTGCTCCTCCCGGTGCAGTGATGTGGCTTTTGTTGCCCATGAATCGGGCCAGGCCAAAATCTGACAGTTTAATCTTCCCGTCTGCATCCAAGAGAATATTGTGCGGCTTGATATCCGAATGTAGACACCCTTTACTGTGGAGATACTCAACCGCCTGCAGCACTTGAGAGACGATCGGTACTGCCTCCTCTTCAGAGAATTTGCTTTTGGCCCGCAGCTGCGTCGCGAGGTCGCCTCCAGGCATATATTCCATCACGAGAAAAATACTCCCGTCCTGAGTGCGGCCTGGCCGGTAGAGCTTCACAATATGCGGGTGGTCGAGCACTGCCAGGGCGGAGGCGTCAGACAAGAGGTCCTCATCGTCGCGCAAAGAGATTTTCAGGACGACCTGCTTCGGGTCATTGCCCACCGCGATCTCATTCTCCGCCAACCAGGCTTCCCCAAAGGTGCCATTGCCCAATCGTTTTACCAAGCGAAATTCGTTGATCCGATCGCCTTGCCTGAGCATACGTTTTCCCCCTTCTATCGCTCACTCCATCCTGAGCGGCTACTACTGTAACACAGCCTGACACCTGGCTTGAGTCCGGGTCCTCTCCTTTCTCCATTTTGCTTTCCCTTCTTGCCACCTGCACCATTGCCCATCCGTCGGCGGGTGGTGGAGCGTGAGTATCCCGTAAAACATCCTGCCCAACGTATAGGAGGGTGAGTGACAAACGAGAAAGGCCTACCGGCCTTCAGCACTGTCACACTGAACGGGAGGGACAAGATCTATGTCGTACACCATTACCCAACTGGCCGGTTTTTTCCTCATGGCGATTCTCTTGACCGCCGCATCATTGTGGGGGCTGGCGCACGGGATTGAGCCGCTGCTGGCCAACCCCCAGTCGCTGCACGACTTCTTCTTCCATCGCTCCCCGATTCAATGGTGCACGGTGACGGTGTTCTTCTTTCTCCAGAGCGTGTTAGTCCACCGGATGATCCATCACCGTTTCATGGTGGCCGGCCTGCACGCCCTGGCTGCGGGGCAGCCCTTGCAGGGCAAAACTATCGCCGCTGTGGTGCGACAGCGCTTTGAAAAAGTCCGCACCTGCAAGAAAACCGACGGTCCCAGTGCCGCAGCCAGCTACGGCCAGGACCTGGCGCGACGCGATGAAGAGGAACTGGAGCGGATCTATGGGTTCCTCAATGGGGCGACCCAGCTCCTGTTGGCGCTGGGCTTCCTTGGCACGGTGTGGGGGATCAGCCAGTCGATGTTCGGTGCGTTCGGTAACCTGAGCGGGGCCACGACCGATCACCTGAAGTTGCTCCTGGAAAACTTCTCCGGGGCCTTGAGTACCGCGCTCGACACGACCGTGTTGGGCATTGTGTGCAGCGTCATTGTGACACTGATCCTGACCGCCACCCAGTGGGCAGAGACCAGTACCTTGCGCGCCCTGACGGCCCAGGTCTCCAGCCAGCTCTCGCTCGAAACCGCGCTGTACAATCGCGAAGGTGAACTCTGGCAGAAACTGCAAGCACGCTGCGCGACCCTTGCCGAGCCCCTGCTCCGCGGCATCGTCGAGCCGCTCGTCCAGGAGATGGCCGCGGGTATGCAGACGATGGTGGGTCAGACCCTTCAGCTGTACGACGCCAAACTGGGCGAGATCGTCCAGCAACATCTTGCTCGTTTGCAAGAGCACGAGCGTCAGGTGGCCGACAAATTGGCGGTAGTCCTGGCCGAGCAGATGGCCGCCGCCCTGCAAGTAGTGGAGGCGCACGGCGAACAAGCCCGGGTCGCACTCATCGCCGAGCTGCGGCGCATTGGTCAGCAACTGTATCGGATGCCGGAGATTGCCATCCGCTACCCCGAGCAGAATGGCGCGGACGCCGATCATCACTAAACCGGACGGCAAGAGATTCATACACTCCTGTGCCTGAGCCTGAATGCCGTAGCGTGCGCTATGCGCACGAAAATAGTGGTGGACAGGGGAGACGTGCGCACAGCGCACGCTACGCCGAGTGTGCCAATCTCATGCTTCTTGGTTTAGGAGAATTAACAAGGTACGGAACACTCCCGCGTTCACCCCTTTCGACAAGCTCAGGACAGGCTTCGACAAGCTCAGGGCGAACGGGTCAGGTAAGATTATGCGAGACGCAGCAACTACAAACATTGGAGCACTGTCTGCCATTCCCTTCCTGCTCAGCCTGATGGCCTTCGCCGGCTTCTTGTACGCCGGTAATCTCCTCATCGTCATTTCCGGACGAGAGGATGCAGCGAAGCAGGCAGCACAGGTCGAAGCCAGCCGCCGTGCCGCGGCACACGCGGCGGAGTCCCAACAGACCGTGCAGCAGCTTGAGCGTACTATCAGTACCGCGACGCAGGACCTGGAGCGGCTGCGCGCGGAAAAGATCACCCTTGAAGATAAACTGCGCGCGCTACAGCAACTCGCAGAGCAGGTGGCACAGCTGCGCCTGTCGCGGAGTGAGGCAGAAGAACGGGCTACGCGCCTCACCGCAGAGATTGACGCGCTCAAGCAACAACTCCACGGCGTCCAACGGGAGATCGAGGAAAAAGACCAGGTGCACGCCCAGCAGCTCGTGCCCTCCGGCTCCCGGCGACCCTCGGTGTTTGTGGAATGTGACGCCCAAGGCATCTGGTTGATGCCAGACCGGACGCTGCTCGATGCCGCGGCCCCATCGGCAGCCCGGGAGACGTTTCTCAGCCGGGTCAAAACTAAAGGTTACGTCGTCTTCCTCATCCGGCCCAACGGGTTCACCTCATTCGAGCGCTACCGCGAGATCTTAACCAGCTACAACGCCACCGCTGCCCAGGCCCTCGATTTTGGTTACGAACCGGTGAACGCGGAGTGGAAGTTAGTCTATCCCACGAACTGAAAGGAGCGAGTGCCATGACACAGTGGAGCCGGAACGAGCGGGGGAGCATTCTCACCTCGGTGGTAGACCTGATGTTTATCCTGATTATCGCCTTCCTGGCCGTGGGGGTGTTCGTGCGCGGTTTAGAGCCGCCGACGCCTGGGCAGCCAGGGAAGACGCAGGTATCAGGCACAGAGCCAGCTTCGCCCGGGCCACCCCCGAGTCCAGAGGAGTCACAGCAAGTACAGGACACGCTCGCCATGGACCAACACACAGCGGAAGCGATGGCCCAGCAGGTCGCATCTCTCACGGCCGAGATCGCGCACCTCAAAGAGCAACTCGCCGCGGTAGGGCAGCGGGAAAAGGAACTCAAAGACCTCGCGGCAGAGCTTGCGGGCCGCAACACCGGCCTCCGCCAACTCGAACAGCAGAAGGCTGAATACACGCGGAAACTGGCGGACGTGCAAGCCGCGCTGGCAACGGCAGGGAAGGACACCTATACGTTCGCCTCCGGGGCACCGTTGGTCAACCGCAGCCGGACGGCCCAGAAGACCAACGATGTCATGTTATCGGAAGGAAAAGTGATTCCCATTGCCACTCCCTATTACACCGGCAAGCGGCAATCCGATAATTCCCTGGTGGCGTGGCCAGTCCAGGCCGGGCTGAGTATTCAGGACGCGCTCCAGCCGGATTCTCCACTGATGAAAGAGATCAAGACCGCGGAGTTTCGCAAAGAGGGTCGGGTGCGGCTGTTCGTCAATGCCGATTCTTTTGCCACCTTCCGCGCGTTGCGGGATGCGCTGGTGCGGGACAGGATCGATTACGGCTGGGAGCCGGTCGAAGGCACTCGTCTACGCTTTAGCGGCCACGGCGCCGACGTTCCTTCGCAAATGCCTTAGGGGGACACGACAGCCTACTGGTCCCAACTTAAAGCCGTGAGGCGAGCATTTTGCCCGCTTTTCCCCTCTCCCACTGGGAGAGGGTTAGGGTGAAGGCTATCCGCGGAGAGTGGTCAAACCTGAGAAAACCCTCACCCTGTCCTTCCGTGGGGCCTTGATTAATCAAGGCCCCACCGGGAGTGGGGACTCAAGAGCTAAAATGCGGGCAAATGACTTAAGTTGTGACTGGTGCGACGGCCACGCCGCCACAGACCGGTACAGTGAATGTAACGGAGAGTGAAGAATTCTCTGAGACAAACAAACTCTCACACGAGGAGGAACACTATGACAACGCGGAGATATCGCCACCTCACCCTTGCCGGGGCCATTATGACGCTGCTCGCCCTGGTTCCCACGGCTTCGCTCCTCGCGGCAAGCGCTCGGACAGTCTGGGAACCAGACTCCCACGTCACCACTGCCCTGTTGAGAGAAGACTGGGCGACAGTCGCCAGGCTCCTGGGAGCAGACGCCAGGCTTCCGGCCGTTGCTAAACTGATGAAAGCTCATGCCGAGCTGGCGTTGAACCAGAACAATGCCTCGGCCTGTCTATTCCTGCAGGCGACAGCCGAGGACATGCAGCAATGGGCAGACTGGAGCCAGTACTTCACACAACAGCATCCGGATGCCGCGATCGCGTACTATTTCCGTGGCGACGCGTTCGCCCGCCTGCAGCAGTGGGACGCGGCTCTCGACGCGTTCGATCATGCTCTCCGTCTCCGGCCCAATCATCCCTTGGTGTTGAATGCGCGCGGGGTCGTCTATGCCATTCTCGGCCAGTGGGACCAGGCCGTGCTCGACCTGGCCCAGGCCAGCGAGACGCGCCCCTCGTTGGCGGACGGCTATGCGAATCGGAGCACGTTGTACGTTCACAAGAAGGAAGGCGCGGAGGGTGCATGGCAGTGGGCGAATCGTGCCCTCGCGCTCACCCCAGATTTTGTTCTGGCGTTGAACAGCCGCGGCAGTGCTGCTTTCGCACTGGCCAGGTGGGCGGACGCTCAGCACGACTTCAGTACCGCCGAACATACCACGCCATGTCTTGGCCCACTCGTCGCCGACAATGTCACAAGCATCGTCGCCTACATGAACGGACAGCAAGACCACACCCAACTGGCCCTGCTCACCGACGAAGAGGCGGGGACGACCTTAGACCGGCGATTCGAGGCACTCCAGCAAGACCCTTCGCAGTGGAATACCAACCGCTTCGTAAGTGCGCTTAGAAGTGAGTCTCCCGAAGTGCAACGACAGTACATGGACCGGCTGAAGGATGTTGGTGCCCGGAATACGGACGCAGGTCAGCGAATCAGTCAGAATCTCAACCGCATCACAGACTGGGACAGAAGCAGGGGGCTAGGAGAGTTGTTCTCTCGCCTCATTCCGCAGAGCTTTGGGGTCTCTACACCGAGAGGTGGTGCGAATGGTGGTGGGCTTACCGTGCAGCAACAGCAACGTGAGGTCACCCGCGGCAACTTCGACACCGCCACGCGCCTGCAAGAATCGCTGACGGGGTCGCGGCCGCCGGTGGGCGGCGTCACGACCAGTCTCGAACGGGTGTACATCGACGCCGGGGAGTGGCCGTTTGTGGCGCAGTACGGACTGCTGTACCGCATCACGGCGCAAGAGCCATCCGGCAATAAATGAGAAGGAGCAAAGTTATGAAAACTGGACGACCCTACGGGTTCTTGTTCACGGTCCTCATAGTATTAGTGCTCGCGCCGTCCCTGACGCAGGCTACCCAGTTCGTGGCGTACTCCCTGCGAGAAGCCGAGCAGCAGTTGCAACAATCAAGCGCACCCCGCGCCGACGTGCACGAACTGGGCGGGATCACCCACATCGTCGGGATGGTCTATGATGCTGCGCGCCAGGATGTGATTATCGTGGGACAGGCGAGCACCACAGACGATCGCATCTCCCTCGATGACGTGGTGATTGCCCTGCGGGCGCTTTTCATCCACCACACCTGGCCGTTAGTGAGCATTGATAAGACGGCAGAGACGGAAACGACCGGGAAGCAAACCGTGCGCTTCCAAGGCGGGCTGGCCCACTCGGCCTTTGGCCGTGATTTGCTTGGTGCCGATGTCTTTCTCAAGAAGATGGCCCTGGGGCTCCTCTCCGCGGAGACCGAGGGAATCCGCTCGTATGTGAAAATGTCCGTGCACTATGCAGCCGAGCACGGCTTAGAGGAGCACATCGGCACCCGCTTTTGGTTTTATCCACTAGACGGGTCGTCCGTCGCCGTGCGCGAGGGCGTGTTTGCCATCCGCGAGTTGAAGGTGGGGGTGCGGACGCAGGTGATGCACGCCGTGCTCCAGGGAAAACCGTTGACCGACGTCTCCACCGTACGCGATCAGCCGGCGGAAGAGTTTGCTGCGGCCCTCACCGCACATCTTGACACCCTGAGCGCCCAACATCCGGTGCTGAAACGCTTACAGACCCTCTTCGCTCTAGTGGCCCTCGCCCAGGGCATCCAATCCCTGCCATCGCCGCCAGACCTGGGGTATTGGCTGCGTGAGTACCCGGTGCCGCAGGTCACGACACCGGAAGACTACCCGCTGCTAACCCAGAAGGAGGAAGTCCGCACGGCCAATACCGTGCGGGTCGTCGAGATCGACGGGGGCATCGAACTCAAGGCGCTGCTCTTGCGCCTGAAAGATGGGGACGTGACGGCGCTGCGAGACGCCGTGCTCAAATCGCGCCCGGCAGAGACTGCTCTCACCTGGCCAGTGCCCATCGCTGGCTGGCGTCTGCCTGGGACCGAGGAGGCAACAGACGAGGCGGCGTCCGCTCAGGAGGTGGAGGCTCGGCTGCAATCTACGACCTACGGACGACTGGGGTCATACGTCACTCGGCACATCTATCCTTTGGGAGTGACTGGCACCAGCGAGCGACCCGCTCTGCCGCCGCCACCGCTCATGCCCATGCGACCGGCATTTGAGACGACCTCGCGCTTCCCCTGGACCGGATACGGAGGCATCGGCGGCGTGATGCTCGCCAACACCGCGCGAGTTGAGGGACTGGCCATGGGCGATGCCGTATCTGCGGCCATTGACCAGACTACCGGCTCGTTCAATCTCATCGTGCAGGGGAAGAATGTGCGGGTGAGTGATCTCGACCTGCGCAAGTTTATCACGGTGCTGTGGGCGGTGTACTTCGGGGAGGAAGACCCTGGCATCAGCATCGATCCCATTGCGCCGGAGGCGGACCGGCAGTTAGTGCGATTCATCGGTAATATCATGGACACCGCCCTGGCCAAGACATTGCTCGATGCCGATTACTACATGAAGAAGTGCGCGATCGGGACTGAACATCCGCCCATTCCTGGTTTTCAGGATGTTGATCAATTGATCGGCGGGCATGGGCTGCGGTATCTGGGGACCGGACGGCGTTTCTGGTTCGTGCCCCAAGACATGCGCTTCCGCCAGGCCGGCAATGCCCTCTTGTTTGAGGGCGGGCGCATGACCCTGATGACGGAGAAGCTCTTGCGCAATATCCGTGGGGAAACGGACGCCAGCGATCAAGCCTTCGCTCAATTCTGGACGGAGCATTACTGGGAGTTCGCAGCCGCCAATCCAGTCTACGAGGAACTCTTTGCCTATGCCAAGATGACGGCCCTGGCGAAGTATCTCAAACAGAGTGGGGTGAGCCTGCAGTGGTTTCTGTTGGCGAACCGGCACCTCATCCTCAAGGACAAGCTTCCTGGGAGTGTCGCGGCCTTGCGGGCGCCGTCCAATGTGTTGCAGGGAGTGCAGTGGGTGGGAGGCGTTGATCTGGGCATTGATATGTCGAACAAGCAGCCCGGCCGCTATGTCCTCGATGACGCGGCTGCGACAGCTCTGCGCCAGGCCTACGCCCGATATGGAACGCCTGCGCAACAGAACACCACCGGCGGTGGGTTTTCTACCATGGGTGACAAAGCGATGACCGCCGAGCTGCAGGATGGGACGTACACCATTCTCCCGGCCAAAGTGCTCGTCAGTGGCACAGGAGCCAAAGGAGTGACGTTCCATACCGATATGGCGCTGCGCGCGAACGGCGAGCCTGGGGTCGAACTCGTGCGCTACAACGCGCCCGGCTGGAAGCCGGGGATGTTCGGCGCTGGCTGGCAGTTGTACATTCCGTATGGTATTGCGCTGACAGGAAATGACCGGGTCAAAGCTACCCAGGTGGCCGTGCAGCGCAACGACGGATCGACGGGGATGGTGGACGTCTTGGTGCCGCAACGCATGGAGGTCGTTGATCTGGTGGATGGGACTCGAGAGACGCTTAGCTATGACGACAAACGCTTTGGAGTCGCTGCTTGGGTGCCGGCTGATGCAGACAAGAGCCGCTTTGAGGGCATGGCCTATCTCACCGATGGTTCGTGCCTGTTATTTGAGAAGAGTGGCGCACGCTTTCGTTTTGATGCGCAGACACGGCCGACGGACCTGATCTTCTCAGCGAAACATGCGGTGCATTTTCACTATGACGGCCGGCGGATAACCAGCATTGAGGATGGGTTTGGCGGAAAGGTGGCGTTGCAGTACGACGAGACCGGGAAGATCGTGCGTGCCGCAGGGCCACAGGGTGAGGTCCAGTACCGTTACCTGGACAACGAACTGGTGAGCGTGCAGAGTCCGCAAGGACAGAAGCTATCGCTGATCTACGACCGGAACGGTAAGCTGGATGAGGTAGTGGTGCGGAAGGGTAGTAGCAAAGGGTAAACGTCCAACAGGGCGTGCTACTCTTGTGACATAAGATGAGGAAGAGCAGTGTTGCTGGTTGGATCGGCTTCTTGAACGCGGCCGTCAGAAGGAAACCATCGGCTGCGAGCCGACGAGGGATAACAAGGCTGCAAAAACTCGGAGGCAAGAGAACACTCGCGAATAAGGATCTGACGATGTGGCAATTAAAACAACTTGAAAGACTAGCTGAGCTAGAACCTGATCTGGTTGCTTCGGCCTTCGAAGAGCTATTCCACAGCCGTAAAGCGTTGCGCGAAAAGCTAGTGATCGGAGCATACCTAGACGGAGAGATTAGCCTCGCCAAAGCAGCGGAGATGCTGGAGCAACACCCAGTCCTCCTGCGGAAAAAGCTGCTGGAGAAAGGAATTCCAGTCAGGCTAGGGGCGGAGTCACAGGAAGAGTTAATTGCTGAGGCGGTGGCTGCCAAGATGATGCGGAAAGGTTCTGCAGCCAAGTGATTTTGCTCAATAATACCGTGCTCTCCAACTTTGCCTTGGTAGGGGTGATGCCGTTACTCATAGAGTTTTGTGGTAGCAAGGGTCGGGTAACGGAACATGTCCTGGCTGAGTTTGAAACGGGGGTGCAACAAGGCGTTCTTCCTTCCACCTTGCTGAATTGGCTCAAGCGGGTCAAGCTGAGGGAGCGAAGGGAACGCGCACTCTTCTTGCGACTGCGTACTCAGCTTGGGGTAGGAGAAGCTTCTTGTTTAGCGGTTGCCATCGTCAGAGGTTATGACTTTCTCAGTGATGATATGAAGGCCCGAAAGGTGGCCCGGACAGAAGGAGTGACCGTATCCGGGAGCGTAGGGGTTCTCCTAGAGCTGATCAGAATCCGTAAGCTCACACTTGAAGAAGGGAACAATATCCTGAAGACGTTCATTCAGTATGGGTACTTCTCTCCTGTCCAAGGGCTCGATGAGCTACTCCAGTAGACTCACCATGGTTTGGTAGAAGCTTATCTCCTCCTAAGAGAACGGATTGAAAGTCAGGGGTCTTGCTATGGAGTTCCGTTCCTACGATCATACATATATTCAACTGTTCGATGAGGCTCCGCCACCGTCGGTCAGCCACGGAGAGAGCGACGCGGGCATCATCAGCGAGGGACGTGGATTCATGAGCGCCTTCGACCTGACCATGCAGGTCCAGGTTGGCTGTCCTGCTGGCTGCCTTTTCTGCTATGTGCCGTCGGGACCACGACTGACACCAAGTGAGGTCAGGGGACCTCAAGGGCGGCACTGGGGCTTTGAGGTCCGCAATAAACTTCGAGTTCCACAGAAGCTCAGCAGACTTTTAGAGGAAGGAAAGCTGGCTGACAAAACCCTCTACTGGAGCGGCGTGACAGACCCGTATGCTGCTCCGCCAACCCTGACCAAAGAACTGTGGCGTGTGCTCTGCGCGACTCCTGCTTCTCTCCGCCCTCGGCGCATCGCTGTACAGACCCGCTTTCGCCCAGACCGGGACCTCGCGCTCATCCAACGCTATTGCTCTGAGACGAAATCTTCAGACCAAGGCCCAGCGGTCGTGATCAGCTTTAGCATCGGCACGGATAGAGATGATCTCATCCGGGCTTGGGAAAAGGCCACTCCTTCCTATGAGCAACGGATGAAAGCGATCGAAAATCTGCGAAAAGCTGATCTCTGCGTTGTCGCGACGCTCAGTCCGTTCGGGCTGTGGCATGATCTGCAGGGCACGTTGAGAAAGTTCAAAGTGTGGGGTGTAACGTACCTCACGGTCCTGTTCTTCAAAGAACATACCGGATCGGCGAACACTCCGCGTCTTTTCTTGGCGTACGTCCGCAGGGAATATCCTGAACTCCTTGACCAGCGATGGCAAAGCGCACGAATCCAGGAAATGACAGAAATCTACGGTGACAAGCGTGTGTTGATTGGGCAGGAAGGGTTCTCCTCTTTGACTCATCCTCATCTTGTTAGCAGCGCGCATAGCTGAGCGAAGGGCCTCGTTTTGTAAGAGATTCTTTGCCTGTGGATGCATAAGCAAATCTGTCGTGCGCACAGCGCACGCTACTGCTCTGGTTCCCGGGCAGAGCCTGGGAACGCAACCCCCAGGTGTGGCAGAGCCACGACTCCACGGCACGCCCAGGCAGAGCCTGGAGTGATGAAAATTCGCTGAGGCTGATAATGGAAATAGATTCTGTTTTTGTTCCCTGCGCCAAGACGGTTGCTGCGCCTAAACGGCTAATCTCGTGCCCGGGCACGCCCTGGGTGGCAGGCTCTGCCTGCCTGTGGCCGTTCTGGCCGCGGCAGAGCCGCCCGCCCCGTGCGGTCCCAGGCAGAGCCTGGGACCGAGAAGGCCCCAGGAACAAAAGCCGTGAGGGTCAGCACGAGAAAAACTCTCTCTATATCGCTAATTTTCACCAGCCCAGGCGGAACCTGGGTCTGAGAAAGACCTAAAGTTTAGTGATTGACAGGGGACTAGACGCCTAGACTTCAAGAATAATTTTCCCGAAATTCCGGTTCTCTTCCATATAACGGTGGGCGTCGGCTGCTTGAGCAAGCGGAAAGACTCGGTCGATGACCGGTTTGATACGGCCCGCCGCCAAAAGAGGCAGCCACTTGGCGCGAAAACGCTGAGTGATAGCGATTTTATCTGCCAGAGAGCGACTACGCAGGACTGAACCAAATATTTGCAGACGTTTGGTCATCAGTAGTCCCAGGTTAGCCTCAATTTTTACCCCTCCCATGAGTCCGACTAAAACCAAACGGCCGCCAGCCTTGAGGCTGCGAAGATTGCGGTCCCAATACGCCGCACCGATGAAGTCCTCGATTACCTCGACACCTTGACCGTTAGTGACTTCTTTGACCCACTCGGCGAAGTCCTGCTCCTTGTAATTGCACCCGGCGGTGGCGCCTAAGGCCACACAGCGTTGAATTTTCTCAGCCGAACCCGCGGTGACCAGAATGCGCGCACCAATCTCACGAGCCATTTGGATGCCAGCAGTGTCAACACCGCTAGCCGCAGCATGAATGAGGACCGTCTCGCCCTCTTGCAGATCGCCAAGAGTAAATAAAGTCTCTTGCGCGGTAAAAAATACCTCCGGTACGGCTGCGGCTTGAGCGAAACTCCATCCCGCCGGGATAGGCATCGCCATCCGCGCATCAATGACCGCCTTCTCGGCGTAACCGCCGCTACCAACCAAACCAAACACGCGCTCACCGGGAGCGAGACCGTTCCCCGCTGCTCCTACGGCCTCGACCTCGCCAGCCAGTTCTAGTCCAAGGATGTTGGATTCGCCTGGAGGGGGAGGGTACTGACCCAGACGCTGCATGACATCCGCTCGATTCAGCGCGGTCGCCCGCACACGGACCAGGACTTGTTCGGCTGTCGGTATCGGGTCAGGGACCGTGCTAAGGCGTAAAACTTCTGGCCCACCTGGCGTGCTCGCAGTAATCGCTTGCATAGTAAATTTCTCCCTTGTTTGCCCGTAAAAGTGGCGGTTGCCGATAAGACTCAGCCCTTATCGCGTCCGTAGGTGTGGGTCAACTCGGCGAGCCGAGCACTGAGGTCAGACTTGAGCGCTCCAGGTTGATAGCGCCAGCGCCAGTTCCCTTGCGGCTCACCAGGGGTATTCATGCGCCCTTCGCTACCCAGCCCTAGGATGTCCTGGAGTGGGACAATCGCCATGGAGGCGACCGAACTGAAGGCGAGGCGAATCATGTCCCAAGGCAATTCTGGACTGTGTGCCCGCCCAAGATAGCGCAAGATTGCGCCTTGGCGCTCGGGCGCAGAAGACTGAAACCAGCCAAGGGTAGTGTCGTTATCGTGGGTGCCGGTGTACACGACGCAGCGCGGATCGGTGTAATTATGCGGGAGGTAAGGATTCGTCGCGTCTCCGTCGAAGGCAAACTGGAGCACCTTCATGCCGGGAAACCCGAACTCTAACCGCAGCGCGTCCACCTCTGGTGTGATCACTCCCAAGTCTTCGGCGATCACTGGCAGATCGCCCAAGGCATCCTGCACTCTGGTAAACAGGCTGGCCCCGGGCCCGGCGACCCACTGGCCGTTGATCGCCGTCTCTTCCTTGACCGGCACCGCCCAATACGCCTCGAATCCACGGAAGTGATCAATCCTGAGAATATCTGTCAGCTCTAAAGTAGAGCGAAAGCGCCGCACCCACCAGTCGTACACTGCTTCTACTGGTTGCCCGTGTTCGTCCCGCCAACGATACAGGGGATTGCCCCAGAGTTGGCCGGTGGCGCTGAAGGCGTCCGGCGGTACGCCGGCGACGGCAAGCGGCGTACGGGTGCGAGGGTCAAGAAGAAATAGTTCAGGGTGGGACCACACTTCAGCACTGTCGAACCCGACATAAATAGGAAGGTCGCTGATGATCCTGATCCTACGTTGGTTCGCGTACGTTTTGAGCCTGGTCCACTGGGTGAAAAAGAAGAACTGCAGGTGCTTGTGAAACAGGATGTCCTGCACGAGCCCGGCACCCCAGTCGCGCAGGGCGAGCGGCTCACGACGCACCAGTTCCGGTTCCCATGAATCCCAGGAGGCCTCATAAAAGACCTCTCGTAGTGCCATGAACAGAGCGTAGTCGTCCAGCCACCAATGCTGCTGGCGACAAAACTCGGCAAAGGCAGTGTTCCAGGGATTGGCAGCGAGACTGGCGAAACGTTCGGAGGCAATACGCAGAACGGGGAGTTTCTGGAGAAGCGCTTGATCGTAATCGGCTTCTCCCTCTGGTAGAAGAGAGACTGCCCCGAGTGCAGAGGCTGGCAATAATCCATCCTCGACGAGCGCCTCAAGACTGATCAACAGCGAATTGCCGGCAAAGGCTGAGAGCGCCACATACGGCGAGTGATGGTTTCCTCCACTCGTCGGTCCCAGAGGCAAGATCTGCCACAGACTTTGCCCACTCTCAGCAAGAAAATCGACAAATCGGTAGGCTGCGGTGCCAAAATCACCGATACCGAACGGGCCTGGGAGAGAGGTTAAGTGAAGCAAGAGTGCACTGGATCGGGGGAAACGCATCCCTTCATCTTAAACGTTTCAGTCGAACGTTTCAGCAAGGGTAGCCTGGATGAAGCCCTTCGACTTCGCTCAGGACAGGCTCCGCGGAATCCAGGCTACGGCGGCCAGAAATCCCGGATTGCCTCCGGGCTACACAGGGGACAAGTTTTTCTCATGCCCAGGCTCTGCCTGGACCTGCCGTGTGGTCGTGCCTCAGCCACATCCGGGGGTTGCATGCCCAGGCAGAGCCTGGGCATGCGGTCGTCAAGGTTTCGTGGGGGATTGAAGTTAGTAGTGCGGCCCTACTTTTGCAGGGACTTTTCAAACGCTCTGCCCGACTTTTCTGCGGCACTGGCAGCGTCATCCGCGGCACGTCTCGCCTCGTCGGCAGCATGTTTCGCTTCATCAGCGGCAATTTGTGCGGCCTCGGCAGCTCGACGTAACGCCTCAAGGTCAGCAGAGGTGATTGCTGGAGGAGCGGTGGCAGCAGAGGGAGCTGGTATCTCAGCTGTCGCGTTGGTTATCCCGTAGTCGCGGAAACCTGGACCGTACGGATCGGTGCCAAAGATCGGCTGCACTTCAGGTTGGCTCGCGAGAGCGTGCAACGGGCGCAACGCTAGCCATTCGATGGTGTAGCCAATGGGATGAAAGACATAGGCTATAAGGCGCAGTGGATGTGAATCAGTGTAATCATCGTAGTCATCAAAACCTGCCCACGCAGAACCAGCGAGGAGTGAAACCCCCAGACCGACCATCACTATGTTTTTCCACAGCCGCATTGTCTTCTCCTCCTGAACAAAGATAGGCTCTACCTTACTCTTTCTTTACTTCCCGCTCAATCTCCTTGCGCACAGTCTGGCGTGCTGCTTCCCGGCGGTATTTCTTTTCATCTGCTTTCGCGCGGCTCGGCGGCGGCAGCTCCTTGCGCACCTGACGAAGGGCTTCAAGCGCATCCACTGGTTGAGCTTTTTTGCGACGCATGAGGCAACCAGCAATAAAACGTTTTAGTTTCCCTTCAGTATCTTAGCAGCCTCTTTGGCAAAATAGGTGAGAATAATGTCAGCCCCGGCTCGCTTAATGCCGGTCAGGGCCTCTAGCATCACCCGTTCTCCGTCCAGCCAGCCATTCAGGGCTGCGGCTTTGATCATCGCATATTCACCGCTCACGTTATACGCGGCTAACGGGTAGCCAAACTTCTCTTTCACGCGGCGGATGATGTCAAGGTAAGGTAAGGCGGGCTTGACCATGACGATGTCTGCCCCTTCGGCGATGTCCAGTTCGACTTCTCGCAACGCCTCCTCAGCATTGGGTGGGTCCATCTGGTACGAACGGCGATCACCGAACTGCGGAGTCGACTCGGCGGCTTCACGGAACGGTCCGTAGAAACCTGAAGCGAATTTGGCGGCATAAGCCATGATCGGAACGTGAGGAAATCCTTCCCCATCGAGCGCCTGCCGGATCGCGCCCACGCGACCGTCCATCATGTCAGACGGCGCCACCATATCGGCACCGGCGCGAGCGTGGGAAAGAGCTTCTTTGACCAGGATTTCTAGCGTGGCATCGTTGTCCACGTCCTGACCTTTGATAATGCCGCAGTGTCCGTGGTCAGTGTATTCACAGAAGCAGACATCGGTAATGAGTAAAAGCCCGGGCACCTGCTCTTTCAGCGTGCGCAAGGCGCGTTGGATGATGCCCTGATCATCATAGGCATCCGACCCCACCGCGTCCTTGTGATCGGGAATACCGAAGAGAATGACTCCTGGAATTTCCAGGTCGCGGATCTCCTTGCATTCTTCGACGGCCCGGTCGATTGATAACTGGGCGATCCCTGGCATTGACGAGATCGGGTTGGTCACTCGAGTTCCCGGAACGATGAAGAGTGGCATGATGAGATCATCAACGCTCAGCGCCGTTTCTCGCACCAGACGGCGAAAGTTCTCATTGCGCCGCAACCGGCGGGGACGATAGATAGGAAAGCGCATGATCTTCCTCCTTAGATAGCACTTAGCTTTCAGCTATCAGCTGTCAGCCAAAACAGAAAAGACGAGTGTGCCTGTGGAATTTAATGTCCTTCTTTGTCTGGCTGACTGCTGACTGCTGACTGCTGACTGCTAAAATACTCGACAATCGCTTCGGCAAAGGCCGGAATGGTATAGATCTGCGGCTGCACCGCAACCACAAGTCCGAACTCACGAGCAGTCTCTGTAGTGATTGGGCCAATGCAACCAACGCGGCATCTACCGAGCAGAGCTGACACGTCGTCCGCAGGGAATGACGCGACAAAATTACGGACCGTGCTTGAGCTAGTAAAAGTCACCAGATCGATCTTTCCTGCCTTAAGTAAGGCACCCAACTCTTCCGTTTTGCCATTCTGCGGCCGCACCGTCTGATAGACCGGAATTTCATCGACGTGAGCGCCGAGGGCCCGCAGTTCCTCAGGTAGTATCTCGCGCGCAACGGCGGCACGAGGTAACAGGATACGCTGTTCGCACACCTCTCCCAAGACCGTGACCAAAGCTTCGGCCCGATACTCTTCGGGAATGGCATCGACTCGTAGGTGAAACGCCTCTACTGCTCGCGCGGTTTCTGGCCCGATGGCAGCGATGTGGATATTAGCCAAGCTCCGGATATCTTGCCGACGGGCATGCAAACGCGCGAAAAAATACTTCACCCCGTTCACACTGGTAAAAATCAACCAGTGATACGCAGGTAAATTATCCAGAGCAATATCCAGCCTTTCATACGATTCCAGCGGTACGGTGGCAATGGTGGGAAAAAGAATGACTTCGGCTCCCTGCTCCTCTAGTAACTCCACAAACCCGCTGGCTTGCGCATGCGGCCGGGTGACCACAATGCGCCGACCGAACAAGGGTTTGGTGTCAAACCAGCGCAAGCGCTCGCGCAGGCGCACCACCTCGCCGACCACCGCGATGGCCGGTGGTTCAAAGTGCCGCTCTGCCGCCAACCCCGCGATGGTTTCCACGGTTCCGGTGAGAACTTCCTGATCGGGTCTAGTGCCCCAACGGATCAAGGCGACTGGGGTCTCAGCCGCAAGGCCGTGGTTGATGAGCCGCTGCATGTTGTTATGGAGCTGGCGAGTGCCCATCAGAAAGATGAGTGTCCCACCGACACCGGCCAGGGTTGCCCAATTGAGGTGGGGTGCATTCTCCCATACCTCTTTGTGTCCACTCACGATTGCTATAGCCGAAGCGTACTCTCGATGCGAAACGGGAATCCCCGCATATGTCGGTACCGCTAGAGCCGACGTCACCCCAGGGACAACCTCGAATGGCACCTTGGCGGCCACCAGTTCTTCGGCTTCCTCGCCCCCACGACCAAAGAGAAAAGGGTCGCCTCCTTTAAGGCGTGCGACGTTCTCGCCATTATAGGCGCGCTCGATTATCAACTGATTGATCTCCGTCTGAGGAACCGCATCACCTCCGCTCTTCTTGCCGACGTAGATCAATTCTGCCTCCGGTCGTGCGTAGGCAAGGATACGCTGATCAACCAAGTAATCGTAAACCACCACATCAGCCTCTTCGAGGCAACGCTTGCCCTTGAGAGTGAGCAGCCCCGGATCGCCGGGTCCAGCGCCGATGAGGTAGACTTTGCCGGTGGGCATAGAGATAAAGTTGTCAGTTGTCAGTTGTCAGTTGCTAACCTAGTGCATGATCAGGAAACCTTTTGGGAAATGATGAAAGGAACAACCACCTGCAAGTCCCTGTTTTGTAGGGGCGACCGGTCGGCGCCAGTCCCAACTTAAGCCTTTTTTCCTAAACTCTGGGCTACAAGTCCCCTCTCCCCTCCTCGTGGGAGAGGGCTAGGGAGAGGGGGTGTCGGGCACGGCAGCAGCCGTGGGCTCTCTCTACGCCCTAGCGAGTTCCTCTAATATCTCTTTCCCGCCCCGCGCCAGTAACTTCTCTGCGAGAATAACACCGACTTGCCTGGCCATGTCAGTCGGCCCTTCGTGGTCGCCACGAATCATGTGACGGCCGTCCGGACTAGCGACCAGAGCGGCAAGCTGGATTCTATCATTCAGGACTGTCCCTTTTGCTGCCAGCGGCGTGCGACAACTTCCACCCATGTGGTTGAGGAAGGCGCGCTCTGCACTGACGGCTATGACTGTAGCTTGGTGATGAAGGGGGAGAACGAACGCCACTGCCTTATCGTTCACGCGGGTCTCAATCCCCAGCGCACCCTGGCCTATTGCTGGCAGGAACACCTGTTCATCGAGCACTTGGCTGTGCTCTGGAGTGAGACCTAGTCGTTTGAGTCCAGCCATAGCGAGGACGGTGGCGTCTACCACCCCTTCTCGTTGTTTCCGCAAGCGGGTATCCACGTTCCCGCGTAACATCTCCACACGCACGCCCGGATTCAGATGAAGAAGTAACGCCTGACGACGCAGGCTACTGGTGCCGACCCGGGTCCCTGCCGGGAGTTCAGCCAAAGTCTCCCCGTGCCGCGTGATTAACACATCGCGGGGGTCTTCTCGCTCTGGTATAGCACTGAGAGTGAGTCCTGCGGGCAACTCAGCCGGCAGGTCCTTCACCGAGTGGACTGCTAAGTCAATAGTTTCGGCTAACAGCGCCTCCTCGATTTCTTTCACAAACAGCCCTTTTCCGCCAATCTGGGCCAAGGATACCTCCTGGATCTTGTCGCCAGAGGTCTTGATCGGCACCAATTCTACTCGCAACCCTGACCACAGATTCTCCAGTTGGGTTTTTACCCATCCAGCCTGCCAAAGGGCCAGGGCGCTACCACGGGTGCCGATGCGGAGGGGCTGTGTCATTACCTGTTACTGTACCTCGCACAGGCCAGCGGCCCGTGCCACCAGGAAAGAAAATGTCTGAAAATAGTGGCGCAGCCGGCCCGGCTGCGTCCTGTTATTCTTCTACTCATCCTCGTCTTCATCCAGGCCAAAAATTCGTCGCACCACTGCGGTATCGGCGCTTTCGTGATTTTCTCCACCCTTGCTACTGTTCTTCAAATAGACAATCGGCGGGTGGAGCAGTTTGTTGGTAATGGACGCACTCAGCGCTTCGATAGCTTTCTGTGCGTGTGGAGGGAGATCCTTTAGCGTAGCTAAGGTCCTCTCTAGCTCGCGTTTGCGAATCGCCTCAGCTTTTTCGCGCAGGGCGACGATCATGGGTGTGATTTCTATGCTCGCCATCCACGACCAAAACGCTTCGACCTCTTCGGCGACAATTGCCTCGGCCTTAACCGCCTCGCGTTCACGCTCGTCCTTATTATCTCCGATGAATTTTTCCAGATCATCAATATCGTACAAAAAGACATTATCGAGAGCATTGAGGCGGGGGTCGAAGTTCCGTGGGACGCCGAGGTCAATAAAAAACATCGGTCGGCGTTTGCGCTCACGCAGCACCTCTTCCACCATGGTTGGCACGAGCAGATAATCTGTGCCTCCAGCCGAGCCGAT
>JACQEL010000969.1 GCA_016200595.1 Deltaproteobacteria bacterium | reverse complement strand
TTCGAACCGCTCGGCTAAGACAGTCACCAGTTCGGCCTTTATTGACAAACCAGCGGCTTGGCGGTGACCGCCATAGCCTTCGAGTAGCTCAGCGCAGGCTTTGAGACCTTCATACAGATGAAAAGTCTTGGGACTGCGCCCCGAACCTTTTCCTCTGCTGCCATCGAGTGCAATGAGAAAGGTAGGACGATTAAAACGCTCCACCAGGCGCGACGCGACAATACCAATCACGCCGGGGTGCCACTCAGTTGAGGCGAGGACAATACTCCGCCGCTCTGCCAGGTCTGGCCAGGCACTCACCATCGCGACGGCCTGGTTGAGGATCTGCTCTTCGATGCCCTGGCGAGCACGATTTTCCTGATCAAGGTCAGCGGCCAGCACGCGCGCGCGCTCCCCGTCGGTCGTCGTCAAGAGCTCGACCGCTTTTTGCGCTTCAGCCAGCCGGCCACCAGCGTTAAGCCGCGGCCCGAGACGGAAGCCGATATAGCTACTCGAGACCTCGGCATCGCCACTCACTTCTTTCAAGGCCCGAATCCCCGGTCGTTGACTACGCGCGATTTCTCTGAGGCCGTACGTCACCAGCACCCGATTCTCCTCTACCAAAGGCACGAGGTCGGCAACCGTGCCCAAGGTCACCAAATCGAGATACCGCCGCAGGTCAGGCACTTGCTCCTCACCTTGTTCACGCAAGCGCATGCGCAGTCCCATGAGCAGATAAAAAACCACCCCCGCGCCGGAGAGGCCGGTAAAAGAGAAGGCGCACTCTTTTTCCATCGGATTGAGCACCGCATAAGCCGGAGGCCTTTGTTCGGGGACGTGATGGTGGTCGCACACGATGACGTCGATGCCCCGGCGCTGTGCCAAACTAATCTCGGTATGGGCAGTAGCGCCGCAGTCCGCCGTCACCATGACCTTGGTGCCGCGTTCAGCAATGAGCTTGACCGCTAGGCTATTCAGCCCATAGCCCTCACGGGTCCGGTGGGGAATGTACAGGTCCGGCTGCATCCCGAGTTCGCGGAGAAACAGCAAGAGTTGCGAACTACCAGTGACTCCATCGACATCATAATCACCGTAGACACAGACGCGCTCACCGTGCGCACGCGCGTGCAGCAGCCGCTCAGTTGCGCGCGACATATCAGGAAACAACAGCGGCGAGCGGAGTCACTCACGTAATGAAGGAGACAGAAATGCCGCGGCCTTCTCCGGGGTGTCGAGGCCGCGATTGATGAGGAGACAGGCCAGCAGAGGAGAAAGCGCAAGAGCCCGGGCTGGCGTTGACGCCAGCAGCGTCTCGACCCGCGCCGGGTCAGGCGTCCGTATCAGCCAACGTCGTGCTGGTATGGTCACCGCCGCCTTCCCTTCTTTTCAAACAAAAGGACAAAAGGGCTTGCTACATAGATCGACGAATAGGTGCCAATGGTAAAGCCGACGAGCAGCGCGAAAGCAAAGGCGTGGATCACCTCTCCACCCAAGAAAAACAGCGCGATAATCACCAACACCGCCGTCCCCGTGGTAATGATCGTGCGGCTGAGGGTCTCATTCACGCTCCGATTGATGATGCCGGCAAGATTCTCGCGTCGCAGCTTGCGCATGTTCTCACGGATGCGGTCGCAGACGATCACCGTATCATTGACTGAGAAGCCGACGATCGTCAGCAACGCCGCGACTACCGTGAGATCAAATTCCATATTCATTAACGAGAGGGCACCGGCGGTGATCAATACGTCATGAAGCAGCGCGATGGCCGCTCCCACGCCGAAGCGCGGTTCGAAGCGAAAGGCAATATAAATCCCCATCATCACCGTCGAAAAAAGTACGGCAAGCAAGGCTTTACGACGGAGTTCACTGCCGACTTTGGGGCCGACGGCCTCCACGCGCCGCACCTCAAAGGCTGGTTCCACAAACTTGGCACTCAACGCTTTTTGCACTTTTGCCGAGAGGCCTTCCGTACCCGCCTCACGGATGACGAATTCGTTTCCCCCGCGACCGGAGTCCTCCACCGTCACATTGACGAGGCCCGCGGCTGCTAAGGCCTGTTCAATATCAGCACCGTTAGTCGGCTGGGTGAATTTGACCTGTACCACCATGTCACCGGTTGCACTGGTCTGCCCACGGTGCACCTCAAAGGTCGGTTCCCCAAACTTGGCACTCAGCCCCTTTTGTACTTGGCCAGAGAATCCCTCTGCGGCAGACTCCACTATCGGTAGGCGAATGAGAAATTCGTTCCCCCCTTGACCAAAGTCTTGCACAGTCACATTGGCAATGTCCGTCGCCTCCAAGGCTTGACGAATATCGGCGATGCTGGTCGGTTGGGTAAACTTGACCTGCACGACAATGCCGCCAGCAAAATCGACCCCATAATTGGGCCCGCCGTGATACCAGAGAGACGCCAAGCCTAGGAAGATCAAGGCAAGGGAGAAAGTGTAGGCATACTTAAAAAAGTGCACGAAGTCAAAATTGGTGTTAGGTTTGATTAGTTCCATATCGCTTATACACTCAACGCTACGAGGCGTCGTCGCGCGAAAAGATAATCATACACCACCCGTGTGCCAACGACCGCGGTAAACACGCTACTGACGATACCGATACACAACGTGACCGCAAACCCTTTGACCGGACCTGAGCCGAATTGAAACAGAATCAAGCCGGAGAGAAACGTCGTGATGTTCGAGTCGAGAATCGCCGGTAAGGCTCGTTCATACCCCGCATCAACCGCAGCGCGCGGGCTCTTGCCCAAGCGAATCTCTTCGCGCATGCGTTCACTGATCAACACGTTCGCATCCACAGCCATGCCCATAGTCAAGACGATACCCGCAATACCAGGTAAGGTCAGCGTTGCCTCAAACGCCGCTAACGCCGCCAGGAGATACAGGATATTTAACAGCACCGCCAAGTCGGCCAGCACCCCTGCCATCTTGTAGTACACGGCCATGAAGACGATCACTAACACACCGCCGACCACGAAAGACAAGATGCCCTGGTTGATGGAATCTTTCCCCAGAGAAGGACCGACGGTCCGTTCTTCAGCAATGGTGACCGGTGCAGGTAAAGCTCCCGCGCGTAAAACGATGGCCAGGTCACGGGCCTCTTTGATATCAAAGCTTCCCGTGATCGAGGCACGACCGCCGCCGATCTTCTCGCGGATGACCGGGGCCGAGTACACCGTGTTATCGAGGATGATAGCGAGGCGTCGACCCACGTTCTCGCCGGTGATTTTTTCGAATAACCGCGCCCCACGATCGTTCAGCACCAGTTCTACATAAGGCCCCTCAACGTTGGTCGGTGGTCGGACACGGGCATCGGCAACGAGGTCTCCAGTCATCAGGGTCTTTTTTTCCAAGGTGTAGGGCACCTTATGCACTTGGCCGCTGAGCGGCTCCACCTCCTGCCCCTGCAAGACTATAGTCCCGTCCCCGGCAGTAGCCTTCTCACTATCGACGACCAGTTTGAACTCTAAGCGGGCAGTCTTGCCAATCAGGTCCTTCGCCCGCGCCGGGTCCTGGATACCGGGCAGTTGCACGAGAATTTCCTGGCTCCCCTGGCGCTGCACGGTCGGTTCAGACACGCCAAACTGATCAATACGGTTACGGATAGTTTCCAGTGATTGCTCAAGCGCGTATTCACGCAGGCGCTGAATCTCCCGCCGATCTAGCACGAATGAGATTTCCCCTTCTGCCGCTTGCGGAGCCTCAGTGTGAGTGAGAATGGGAAACTGCTCAGAGAGGATTTTCTCAGCGGCGTTTTTCCCTTCTTGGGTAGCCGCACGTATACGCAGAGATTGACCGACACGCTGAATCTCCACGCCCGCCACATTAGCCTCGCGGAGTAAGCGCCTCAGGTCATCAGCGTTCTGGTCTAGGGCACTCTCCATCGCTTTGTCCAGGTCAACACTCAGCAATAAGTGAGTCCCCCCTTGCAAATCGAGGCCCAGACGGATCTTGCGCGCGGGAAAAAACGACGGCCACCACTCAGTAGAGGCGGGCAGCAAAGATGGGACCAAGTATATGACCGCCCACAGGGTGAGGCCGGCAATGAGTAACACACGGTAGAGAATTCCCCGCGGCATCACTTCTCCTTTCTTTCGCTTTTATCAGATCCGCTGCCTTTACTCGTGCTCGGTTTTATCGCGGTGACGACTTCCTCGATACGCGGCCGATCAACCCGCACGCGCACATTTGACGCGATTTCGAGAGTCACAATTTTCTCGTTCAACTCCACCACCCGACCGTAGAGTCCACCAGCAGTCACGACTTCATCGTTACGCTTGAGGTTATCAATCATTGCGCGATGGGTTTTCGCTTTCTGCTGTTGCGGGCGAATGAGCAGGAAATAGAAAACCGCGAAGACCAAGACCAGGGGCAGAAACTGCACGAGCGGATTTGGTGCTCCGCCACTACCACCACCCTGGGCGTAGGCTAGACCTCCCATATCCTTCCCTCTTCACGTTCGACTGCCGCAGGCTCTAGAAACGGACGGGCGAAAGTGGCAAAACGACCCGCCGTCAAAGCCTCGCGCATCGAGCGCATTAAATGTTGATAAAAATACAAATTGTGTAAGGTATTGAGCCGAGCCTAGAGTATCTCTCCGGCAACCGCCAGATGGCGAAGATAGGCGCGGGAGAAGTGCCGACACGTGTAGCACCCGCACTCTTCTTCTATGGGCCGCTGATCAGTGGCATAGGCGGCCCGACGAATATTGAGTTTCCCGGCACGGGTGAACAAGGTCCCATTACGCGCATTACGGGTGGGCAGCACACAGTCGAACAAATCAAACCCGAGGGCAACGAAGCGCACGAGCTGTTCTGGCATCCCTACTCCCATCAGGTAGCGTGGCCGGGTCACCGGCAGAAACTGGATGGTGTGCGCAGCTAATTGATGCGTCAGACTGGGGTCTTCTCCCACGCTCAAGCCACCGACGGCATAGCCGGGAAACTCTAAACTGACAAGTGCACGCGCACTCCGCTCGCGCAGGTCCGGAAATGTTCCCCCCTGCACGATGCCAAAGAGCGCTTGGTCGGCACGCGTCTTCGCCTGCAGTGCGCGTTCAGCCCAGCGTGTCGTACGACCGTCAGCTTGCGCGGCTTCACTATAGCTCGCCGGTCCGGGCACACACTCGTCCAGCACCATGGCAATATCTACACCCAGGCGTTCCTGGGCCCGCACGACGGTCTCCGGCGTCAAGTAATGTGCCGAACCATCAATATGCGAGCGGAAATGCACCCCTTCCTCGCCCACGCGGCAGAGGTCTTTGAGGCTAAAGACCTGATATCCGCCGCTGTCGGTCAAGATTGGCCCCTCCCATCCCATGAACCGCTGCAGCCCGCCAGCCTGTTCAATCAGGTCAACGCCAGGCCGTAAATAGAGATGGTAGGCATTTGCCAGGATGATCTGAGTGCCCAGCTCGCGCAGTTCGTGCGGACTCGTGGCCTTGACCGTTCCTTGGGTCGCCACCGGCATGAATGCCGGCGTCTCCACCGAGCCGTGCGCGGTACTCATCAAGCCAAGACGAGCCTGGGTCTCAGGATCTTGCTGTATCAGGCTAAAGCGGAACATGAGGAAGGAAACTATTCTCGTGCGCCAGAGCTTTTGGGTTTGCCGGGTCGTTTTAGTCGTTTTTCCGCTGCCTTGCAACCGCGGTCGGCAAAAACGCACGGGGGTAGCGCATGGCCTCGATTTCTTGACTCCTCATTGCCTTTCCATCGCTTACCAGCGTCAGCATACTATTAGTTCACCGCATTAAAGCTGAGGGATGTCATTCTGAGCTGGAGCAGCGCGGAGGCGAAGAATCTCGCTCTACTAGCGGCTGAACATGAGATTCTTCGGCCTGCGGCCTCAGAATGACAAACCATCAAATTCAGTGCCTCGGAACGCCATTCTGATCCTCTATCATCACAGAGTTCGTGTACTTGCCCACCCCATGCGGCAACGATAAGGTGCAACGCTAACATACTTCTCACACAAGGGAGGAATGGGCGGTGAGGAAGCGGGCTCCATAGAACTCAGCGATGTCAGCGATGCTGCCCAGGTCAAAATGCCCGCCGTCCGCACAAAACGGCATCATGGAAAAACTGTCTTGTCTCAAGGTTACCAGTGTTCGCTGGCCTGGCGCATGGGCCACTAAGAGATCCATCGCCGAGAGAAAGCCGTTCTGCGTCGATGGGATGCGCAATGTGCCGTTTATCATTATGCACGCTGCCTGTCTGGGCGTGATTTGGGTCGG
>JACQEL010000968.1 GCA_016200595.1 Deltaproteobacteria bacterium | reverse complement strand
TCTGTTACCTTTCTCCTTGTTATTCTTGTTGATTGAGCTGATTGCGCTTGCCGTGCAATAAAATTATAAATTACTTTTTGAGGAGCTGATGATGACTAGAACCCCGACGAACCTCACTACTTGGCAGGTCCTCCGTTTGCTTTGGCATCTGCCGAACTTCTTCAAGCTCTATTGGAGATTGTTTACCGATCGGCGAGTGCCCCTGCGGGCTAAAGCGATTTTAGTCGCGGCAGTTCTGTATGTGCTGGATCCCATTGACCTCCTGCCCGACTTCCTCTTTCCCTTCTTTGGTATGCTAGACGATCTGGCGGTATGTATCTTTGCGGCTCGCTGGTTCATTTCCCTTTGCCCGCCTGACGTGGTACAGGAACAGGTGAGAGAAATCAGTGAAGAGTGAAGAATGAAGAGTGAAGAAGAGGAAGAAGTCTTGTAACTCTTAACTCTTCCCTCTTAACTCTTCACTCCTCCGAAGGAGGAAACATGGCCTATCGTCCGACTCTCATGGGTACCAGGGGGATGGTCGCTACCGAACACTACCTTTCGGCTGAAGCCGGGATGCGTATCTTGCAGGCCGGTGGTAATGCCTTTGACGCAGCGGTCGCTGCCACTTTGGCTGAAGGAGTCCTCAATCCGCATATGCACACTTTTGGTGGGGAAGTTTCCGCGCTGGTCTACAGCGTCAGGGAAAAGCGGGTCTCGGCCATCAACGGAGATACCGTGGCTCCGCGCGCCGCGACGATCGACTGGTTCAAGCGACACGAAATCCCCCTTATTCCTTTTACTGGGGTGCTGGCGGCTGGGCCGTGTGCCGCTCCTGATGCCCTCCTTACCACGTTGGAGCGCTTTGGTTCTTTGAGTTTCGCTCAAGTCGCTGAGCCGGCGCTGGAGTTGGCTGAGGGCGGGTTCCCGGTGCATAGGGCTCTACGGGGACCTGCGCCAGCGTACCTGTCGGCCGACTTCTCCATTGCCGGGAATGCCAACCATTTTCGTAAAGCCTGGCCGTCCTCAGCCAAAGTGTATCTCCCTGGCGACCGCCTGCCTGAGGTTGGCGAGGTCCTGAAAAATCCCGACCTGGGCCGCACCTTCCGCCGGCTGATCGCGGCTGAACGCACAGCCCAGGGGCAAGGCCGGACTCACGGTCTCGCGGCAGCGCGCGAGACTTTCTACCACGGGGAAATCGCCCAAATTATCGCCGCCCATGCCCAGGCTCAGGGCGGGCTGTTGACCGTTGAAGATCTGGCAGGCTTCCGGTGCAAAATCGAGGAACCGGTCGCGCTCAATTACCGTGGCTATGACGTCTACAAATGCGGTCCGTGGAGTCAGGGACCGGTCTTCCTGCAACAATTGGCCATGCTTGAGGGGTATGATCTCCAAGGGATGGGTCACAATAGCACCGATTATATTCACACGGTGGTTGAGGGCATGAAGCTGGCCTTTGCCGACCGTGAGCAATACTACGGCGATCCAGACTGCGTGAAGGTTCCTCTTGCCGGCCTGCTCTCCAAAGAGTACGCCACTAACCGCCGCACGCTTATTGATGCTCAGCGGGCCTCGGTGGAGCAGCGTCCCGGCAATCCGCGCACCGGTGTTGCCCTGTTAACCGGCGAAGAGATCTTCGCCGCGCGCAATTGGGGACCAGGCACGGTCTATGTGACCGTGGTAGACAAAGAGCGCAACATGGCCTCGTTCACTCCCAGTGGGGCTTGGATTCCGTCTTCGCCGGTGATCGATGGTCTCGGCTTCCCGTTAGGGACACGCGTACAGACCTTTTATCTCGATCCCCGTCACCCCAACGCCTTAGTGCCAGGCAAGCGTCCGCGCACGACCCTGACGCCGACCCTGGTCTTGCGCGAGGGCGCGCCCTGCATGGTCTTCGGCTCGCCGGGTGGAGATCAGCAGGACCAGTGGACGTTGCAATTTTTCCTGAATGTTGTGGAGTTTGGCATGGAGGTGCAGGAGGCGATTGAGGCACCGCGTTTCTCTTCAGCTCACTTCCCGTCGAGTTTCTCCCCCCATAATGCCGCACCAGGATCGTTACGCCTGGAAGATCGCATTGCCGAAGCGGTGTGCCGGGAGTTAGCCGCGCGCGGCCATAAAGTCGAAATGAAAGAGGGCTGGAGCGAAGGAGACGTACTCGCTATTTACGTTGATCTGGACCGCGGCATTCTCCGCGGCGGGGCTGATCCGCGTGGAGAGCAGAGCACCCGCATGCCGTCGTATGCGATCGGCTGGTGAGATGAAGGAACCAACCAGCATGGGAAACGATTTCGTTTCCCATACCACCACAAACCGTGACCGAAAAACAACGCTCGCGGACTGACGAGGAGGATAACCTCCACAACCACAATTCTAAATCGGAATGCACGACGTCAGGACACTGTTCGTAGCTGCGTGGGTAGGGGCGAAGCATTTGCTCCGTATAGACCAACGCCGTGGGGAACCTGACGCGCAAATGCTTCGCCCCTACGGTGGACAGACGCTAGGATCGTGTGTACCAATCTCTTGCCTCTTAGTTTAGAACCGCAGTGCCTTGCAGCCCACGGCTTCATCCCTGCAGGGCACGCCGGACCCGCTGCAGCAACACCGGGAGACTACAAGGCTTGGCAACGTAATCAAACGCTCCCAGCTCCAGTGCCGTCGCCACTTCTGTCTCAGCTGTATGCCCTGTCAGCATAATGACCCGTGTGTGCCGCGCCACATCGTCCTGCGCCAAACACCTGAGCACGGAGAGACCATCGAGTCCAGGTAAATCGACGTTGAGGAGGAGCATCCGGGTCTTGAGACGTGGAGTTGCGCCGCCGAGTGCGGCGACGGCTTCCTGCCCGTCCCGCAGCCAGCGCGTGCGGTGCCCGCGAGTCTCCATCGCTTGGAGCAATACCGCGGCCAGAGTCTCATCGTCATCCACCAGCACCACGTCGGCCTGCGGCTCTGCCTGGCTCTGCTCGGCGTGCCATCCCGCCGGCAGGACACGGTCGCGCCCGGCCGCCTTCGCCTGGTACAGCGCTCGGTCTGCGGCTCGGTACAAGCTTTGCAAATCTCCGCCATCCGTGGGATACTCGGCGACGCCAGCACTGAATGTGATATGAAACCGTTCATTGGCAGGGCCGTCAAACTCCTCCTGTCGCCAGGCCTCTAAGAGATCCGCGATCCGCTGTACGCCGTCGTCACGGCTCATACCGTACATCCCCACGAGAAACTCTTCCCCACCCCAGCGGGCGACTATATCTTCACCACGGAACGACCGTTGCAACACTTCTCCCAACCGCCGCAGCACGGCATCGACGGTGGCGTGGCCGTGCTGGTCGTTCACGCGTTTGAAGTGATCGATATCCACGACGGCCAGACAGAAAGCCTGGCTGCGGCGGCTGGCTAAGCTGAGGAAGTGTTCGAGTACTTGGGTAGACTTGCGCCGGTTGGCGACACCGGTCAAAGCGTCGGTTTCCGCCAGAGTCCGGAGCAGACGGGTACGCTCGAGACGGTTAGTGATCCGCGTAATCAACTCTGGTCCGACAATCGGTTTGCCGACAAAGTCATCGGCGCCGGCAGCAAAAACTTGGTGAATGGTGTCGCTCTCGGTATGAGCGGTGAGAAACAGCACTGGCATTTCCGCCCAGCGTGGATCATTGCGCACGACCCGACACAATTCGATGCCGTTCAGGCTGGGCATGTCCACATCCAGCATGAGGAGATCTGGTGACGTCTCTTGTAAGACTTCCCAGAATCGTAGGGGATCACTCAGCGTGGTTACCCGGATACCCTGGGGCTGCAATAAGGCTTGGAGGAGAGCCAGCACGTGTGGATCGTCATCCACGGCCAGCACCGAAGTTTCCGCCGCCCGGAGCCGGCCCAGACACTGACAGACTGCGTCGAGAATTTGCGCCGGCGGGAGGGGTCGCTGCAAAAAACCGCTTCCCCCCCGTCGCGCGACCTCCACGCGATCGACAAACGCATTGCTGGCTGTCAGGACCAGCGTCGGGAGAGACGGCGTCCGCTCTGCCAACTCTGACAAGAGGGAGAGCCCGGTGTCTGGGCTTTCGGCAAAAGACAGATCAAGCACGGCTACGGTCGGCGGGGCATGCGCAATAATGTCGCGGGCCGTAGCGAGCGTGGTCACGCTTTCGGTCCGGAGCCCTCGCGCCTGAGCTTCCGCCGCCAGTTGCTCGGCTAACTGCACCTCGGCGCTTATGACTAAAAGCCGTGGGCGCTTATCTTCAGGTACTGGAGCGGTCGGCGGGGCTGGCGCGGGACCCGCTAAGTCTTGACGCAGGGTGCCCACGAGTTCCGAGAGATGCGAGGCCTCGGCCTGACCCAAGGGTGCCCCGCCTTGGAAGAGGTGCTCCATTTCCCTGGCGAGCCGCGAGCCGCGGGCAAAGCCGAAGGTACCCAGCGACCCAGACAGCTTGTGAGCCTCGCGTTCCGCGTGTTGTCGCCCCGCAGCGTCCAGGACGCCTGCCAGCAGGGCCAGGGTTGCCTGCTCCAGTACTGCCACGCGGCTCAGCATTGTCCCCCTGGAACGCTCCCACAGCTGGGCCACCGCCGCACGAACTTGTGACGACTTGTCGTCCACCTTTCCTCCAGCAGCAGTCGGGTTTGTCAGGAATCCCAGCCGAGCAGCCGGATCATTTCTTCCGAGAGCTTGAGCGGATCAAAAGGCTTGGCAATGACCCCTTGTACTCCCAAATCGGCAAACTGACGCCGATCGGCCGACTGTACTTTCGCGGTCAATAACAGCACCGGGATATGTTGAGTCGTGACCTCAGCTTGCAGCTTGCGAAAGGTAGTCGGCCCGTCGAGATCGGGCATCATCACGTCGAGCAGGATGGCGTCTGGCTGCTCAGCTTTCGCTTTCCTGAGTCCTTCAGCTCCTGAACTGGCAGTGATAACCTGCCAGTTGGCGACCATCTCCAGCCCGACCTGAGCCACTTCCCGAATATCATCCTCGTCATCAATAACCAAAATACGTTTAATCGTGCCCATGAGGGCTCCTCCCTTAGTCGGTATGGGGAAACGAATAAATCCATCACATTATGTTAGAAATTTCCGAGCGGGAGGCGTTCTGCAGCGCAAGCGCTCCTATCGGGACGGAGAACGAGAAGGTGCTGCCGCGGCCCGGCTGACTCTCCACCCAGATCTGCCCCCCGTGCTGCTGCACGATACTGCGGCAAATAGCCAGCCCCAACCCCGTGCCCCCCTTCTGGCGCGAGTCCGAGGCATCGAC
>JACQEL010000948.1 GCA_016200595.1 Deltaproteobacteria bacterium | reverse complement strand
CGTCTTCGCCGACTCTGTGCAGCCCGTGCTGGATGCCGGTCTGGCCAAACCGGTCGAAGCCCCTGCCAAAGTCTGTGAAGGCGTGCGCCTCATTCCGACCCCAGGACATACCCCTGGTCATTGTTCCGTCATCGTTGAATCCAAAGGTGAATCGGCGATGATCACGGGCGATTTCATTCACCATCCTATCCAATTCAACGATCCGGGCTTAGTCAGCCCATTTGACGTGGACAACGCTGCAGCCGTGGCCACCCGCCGCCGGGTATTCGGTGAATATGCGGATACGCCGACGCTGATTATTGGCACCCATTTCGCCGGTCCCACGGCCGGGAAACTTGTCCGCGATGGGGACGGTTATCGATTGGAGGTCTAAAAGAGGCAAAAATATATTTGACTCGGCTTAGCTCCGAAGGTGCGGCCTGGCTCACGTGCTAGGCCGGTTCCTTCTTCCTGCACGGGGGCCTGGATGCTCAACCTCTTTTGGCGGCCAAGATGAGTCCCGTCAACGCCCCAATGACCCCGACCGCCGCCGCAATCCACGGCACCCAAATTTCTTGCCGCCGTTTGCGTTCCTCATATATCGCCCTCCTCACCTGTCCTGCTCCTTCTGGGGTGAGATACCAAGTACCGGTAGGCCCTTTCTCCCACTGCTCGGAGGCGCGTAAAGGCAAAGGGACATAGAAGCGATCGGCGGCGCGTTGCAACCGCTCCGTCTCCAGCCCCCGATGCCGCTCGTCGATCAGCGTCTTTTCAAACGCCCATTCAGCTGCTAATTGCTCTCTCTCCTGCCCGGTGGCGTTGGCGATAAAGCGAACGTAGATCTTGTTAATGTGCCGGACATCTCTCCGGAGGTGCCAGGCGCGCGGCAGCGGGAGCTTGCGCCGGAAGCGGACCATCCACCAGTCCAGACGCTGGGAGCGACGTTGTTCGGCAGAATCGAGCATTACAAATTTTCAACTCTCCCTTGGAGATGGCAGGTACTCTCTGAGCGCAATACTATGCTCCACACCTGGATTCGTCAAAGCCGAACCTAAACCCAACCGAGTGAAGTTCCCGTATGTCCACGATCTTGCAAAACTGATCGGGTTACTGAAAAAGCCGGTCAGAGTGATGCCGAGCATCGCGAACAGGAGATGATCAGATGGCGCGACTTTTTGGCCTCGTGGGGGCGACCGTGGGCAGTGCCTGCGGCTGGTGGCTTGGTGAGCATGTTGGACTCATGACCGCGTTCTTTATCAGCATGATCGGGACCGGGGTTGGTCTGTACTTCGGGCGCCAGCTCGCCGACACGTATCTCTAAAGTCGGGAGGATGGGCTATTCCTCAGCCGGTAAATGAGGCAGTATCGTACATGAGCTACATTGACCCCCAAGTGCGGAAAGCAGCCAAGGATCTCGGCTTCGAGAGAGACACCTGCGAACACTGCCACGGCACGGGGCACATCGGCCGGCCGGTGCGCCCGTGTATCTGTACAGGCGGACATCTCTACTATCCTCAGCGGGCGGAGAATATGAGCAGCGAGCGCCCGTTCAATTTCGGGAAAACCGATGAACAAGTGTTGGAACTCTGGGCACGCCGGCCGTCGCGTAAGAGAGAGTGAGCCCGCGCAGCCTGCCAGGGTTCCGTCCGCCGGCCGCTCTGCCGTCTCTCGCTTTGTGTGCTCAGTACTTACACGGTTCTCGCCACCCTCTCGCGCCAATAAGTCAAGGAAATCACGCAGAGAATAGGTGAGGGAAATTTCCGGTCTCCACCCAAGTTCACGCGCGGCTTTCGTAGAGAGAGAGTGTGTGTGTCAAATTATGAGTACAAAGAGTCCGGTAGCTGTCTGCTCTTAGGGGACGATGATTTGTTTCTCTTCCGGCTACGCCTGCATTCTTTGTTTCAGGCCAACTCTTCCAGCAATTCTTTGGCTTCTTGCAAGTCCTTCGTAGCAAACCCTTCGGTGAACCAACCGTAAATCTCCGTCAGCCGCTGCCGGGCTTCAGGGTGCTTGCCTTGACTCTGCCATAACCGATTTCACCGCGTTAAATACCCACCGCCCATACAGGACTTGCGCGACCTGGAACGGCTCCCCCACCTGCAGACACAGCTCCTGTGCGCGGGCGTAGGCCTGTTCCACTTCGTCGGCAGTATACCCCTTCGTGGCTATCAACGACGCACCAAGACTCAGTTGCAGCGCTAGTCCTTGGCGGGTGCGGACGGCGGTGTCCGGCAGAGCCTTGAGCAATGCCAGAGCCACAGTGAGATGATTGATGGCTTCCGCGTTCGCGGAATACCGCGCCGCTTGCTGTCCCGCCAGGCTGAGATACTCCACGGCCTTGGCGGCATTGCCACTGCGACTGTAATGATGCGCCAGGTCGCTATAGTGATCCTCAAGGTTCACCCGATACAGGACTTCCAGCGCTTGGGCGATCTTTTCGTGTTGAGCCTTGCGTTGCTCCTGCAACACCGTGCCGTAGGCCACGTCCTGCGTCAGGGCATGCTTAAAAATGTACTCGACGTCAGGAAATGCAGGTTGTTCGTACAGAAACTCCTTATGCTGGAGCGCGGAAAGCAGACGGTATAGCTCGTCTTCCGATTGCATGATGACTTGACGGATGAGACTTACAGGAAACTCCCGGCCAATGACTGCGAGCTGTTGCAGAAGCGCTTTCTCGTCCGGGGCGAGGCGGTCAATGCGGGCGGCGAGGACGCCTTGGACGGTAGTGGGAATCTGCAGGGGCGTCCCCTGGTGGGACCGAGCATCCGTATAAGGATGCTCCGTAGAAGGGCGGTCGAGCCTTTGAGATCGGCAAACAGTGCCGTGATCGTCTTGCGCTCGCCGTCGCTCGCCCCGCGGGCTTCCATGGCCGCCTGCTCGGCACGAATGCGTTCAGCGAGATGGGGTGGCGTATAACTAGCAGGAGGCTGAGCTGGTGCAGGCGCACTGCGCGGAGGTGCGGGAGTCCCCTCCGCGCCTTTCCACACCAGCATTTTGCCGTCTTTGTCCACCGCCAGCTCTTGCCCGTCGATGAGTTCGAACTTCAGGTCTTCCAGGGCCTCGTCCTCCAGGTCGAACTCCCGCTTGAGGGATCGGTAGGTGATCCGGCCCTGCCGCTGGAGCAGGGCTTTGGCCGGGTCAATGATGTCGGAAAACTTCATAGCCGAGTCCTCGCTGCCTCTCCCTCCGAAGCAGATGGTGTCCAGCGCACTGTATAAGGCGTGGCGTGGCGGAGCAACGAGCACACAGGTTCACTGGACTCAGGCGGCAAGGCGCTGCTTTGAGGATGCGTCGGTTGGCTTCGTGGGCTTCGCACTTCGTCGCTACAGTGCTGGCAAGCACCTAAGGGGTGCGCTTGTCTGAATTGCCCGTCTGATCCGCGCCATTATAGATGCCGTCAATATCGGTGGAAAATAGACTGTCAAACCGGCTTTATTACAAATTCTGCAGGTCACCGTCAGTTTATCCTTTCTTTCTCATCATGCCTCATGCTTCTCATTTCTCCTCATGTTACACTCTCCGTGCACACATGGTGCATACTGGGAAGAGACCGGCAGTCAGACCTTACGCGAACGCTTTGAAGATGAGGGTTACGACACCGGCCAGGACAAAGCCGAGCATCCACCGCAGTAAATTGATATCCCCCTTGATCGTTGTGAGATCATTGCGGATGGCCGCAAACTGGCTCTCGTAGCTCGCCAGGACTTCAGCGGCCTTGCGCGCTTTATCTTCCGGCGCTCCGGCAGCCAGTAGCGCGTCGTATACTTCGGAGATCATCGTGCTCATAATTCTCCTTTAACACAGAGCGAGGGGTTTACCTATCGGCTGGGATGTTCTCCTTCTGGTTCTCGAAGCTCACTCCTCAGAGAAGTTCGCTGATCTGTCACGTAGGTAGTGGACCTGCTGACCATCGCCGAAATTCTGGGCGACAAAGAGCTGAAGATGACCAGGCGGCATGCCCATGTTGCACTGACTCATCGGCTGGCCGCTATCGGTTTACTAGAAAATGCCTACAACCAGGGGAACCAGGCAACGGATGGCAGCAACTCGACAGCTCCAGCCCTCCTCGCACCCTAATGGCAACAAAACTGGCAGCAGGCACCAGGAACATCGTTTTTAACATTCGCTAAGCAGTTGAAAAGAAAACGCGCCCTGGGTGATTCGAACACCCGGCCTACAGGTTCGTAGCCTGCCGCTCTATCCAGCTGAGCTAAGGGCGCATGAGGAAAATCAAGGACAGGTCTTGTGAGAGGCTGATTTCTGAGTGGAAACCGAGTAGAAATTTTCCTCTCACCGAGCTTCTTTCTGTACCACAGCACATGGGCAGTCAGCAAGCACCGTCACGTTGATGTCCTCCTCATTCGGGTTGTTGTACCGCTGAGTATCTGCCACGAGCAAAGTTTCATAGCGAATGGAGTACTCCTTTACCAAGCGGCTCCTTAAGTCTCGTTGGCAAAGATTCACTACCGGGAAGCGTAGCGCTAATCGTGCTCACTTCCCAGAGGCCACTGTTCGGACCTGCGCCAGTACTTCTGCTGAATCAGCCAGAGCCAGGGCATCAAACAGGCGCAAGGCACGTCCCACGATCCCCGGGTCCTGATTAATCGCTCGGGCTGCTCGGTAGGCTTCTAGGGCTTCAGCAAGTTGATCTGACTTGCCGCACAACACTAGCCCGCACAATGCTAGCCCCTTGGTCTCCAGGGCGGCGTAATTTTGTGCAGTGGCAGTTAACAGTGCTTTTGCGTGCTGCACAGCCGCGGTGAATGCCTCCTGTGCCGTCGGACGATCTCCCTGTCGCAGCTTGATCACCCCGAGCAAGGCTAAGACAAAGTGGTTATTCCACGGCTCATCATATCGGCGCGCTGTCTCAGCGGCGAGACACGCGGTAGGCAAGTCACCAGCAGAGAGATGCGCAAGGGCAAGGGTGCTGTTGCTAGAGCTACCAAGGGCTGGATTACCGATTTCCTCGCCTATTTGCACGCTGTGCATGGCGTATTGTACGGCTTCAGAGTAACGTTCCTCATCCGTTAGTGCTTGTGCCAGACTGTCGAGGTCGGCCCCTTCACCCTGCCGGTTGCCAATCTCGCGACTAATGCCCAGCGCTCGCTCGTAGAAGTCGATGGCGCGCGGAATCTGGCCCAGTGCGGAGTAGCAGTTGCCAAGATTGCCGAGGTCGGTCCCTTCTCCCTCCCGGGTGCCAATCTCGCGATGGATGCCCAGCGCTTGCTCATGGTAGTCGATGGCGCGCGGAATCTGGCCCAGTGCGGAGTAGCAGTTGCCAAGATTGCCGAGGGCGGCCCCTTCACCCTGCCGGTTGCCGATCTCGCGATAGATGTCCAGCGCTTGCTCAAAACAGTCAATAGCCTTTAGTATCTGTCCTATGTTCAAATAAGCTATCCCTAGACTGATCGCACTATTCGTCTTCAGCCATGGATCACTAAGGTTGTCCCGCAACCGCTCGTGCAACTCGACCGTTCGCCGGTTATGGCCCCATAACAATAAGTAGTCAAAGCCAATCTCTTCCAGTACGCTAGCCGCCGTCTCATAATCCTGCCCTGCACAGCGCAGTTCAAACTCAGCCAGTTGCGGGGCCAAGTCGTCAATCGTCCTCCACTCCTCCCGGGGCTTGCGTACCTCTGTAAAGTAGTCTGCCGCACGATCCCACAGCGCGTACCGGGTAAACTTTGGTTCTTCGCTATCAGCGCGATCGGACTCGTCCCCCTCAGGCACACGGCTAAGGGCATACGCTTGATCGACGGGGTGCAGATAGTACCGCTCAGCCTCTTTGCGGGCAAAATGCATAGTGACCAGCCGGTTGAGAATCGGCCTGCTATCCACCCCAAGTACATAAGGTTGAAGAAGATAATCGATAGCAGCCGCAGGCACTGGACGAGCATAGACTGCTAGCGCCTGCATCACTTGCTCCGCCGCCGGATCAAGCCGGTGAAATGCCTCACCGACGAGTACTTCAACAACATTTTCAGGCAGCAGTTTTTCCGCGTCGTTGAGCACTTCCGAGAGAGTCGTATAACGATCAGCGGACAGGATGGCAAACAAGGCTTCCAGCGCACGCGGATAGCCGCGGGTCCGCTGGCGGGCTTCGTCGAGTAATTCCACTGAGGCAGTTTTCAAGCCCACTGTACCGTCACTGTCCATTTCACGCAAAATGTTCTCGGCATAGGGAGACTCTAACCCTTTATCTAATTCGAGCCGGGTCTGTCGGCTCGGCTGCGTCAACATGAGATCGCGGGGAGCAATGCGCGTAGTGAGGATGATTTTGAGCATGTGATGTGGCAGATTCAGCAAAGCCCCCAACGCTTCCCCCAATTCTGGATCGTGGATGTTGTGCGTTGCAGGATCGACGACATCTTCAAAGTTATCTAACAGGACCACCACCCGGCCATGGGAAAATGCGGCCAGCAGCACGCGCATCTTCGCTTCGGTGCTGGCCCGCGGATCTTTATAGAGGGCTTCCAACTCTTTGGTGGTGTTGTCGGAGCATAAACGAGACAAGTCCGCGTACAGATCCGGAAAGGTCACGCGGCGTGAGCCGATCGCACTGAGATAGACGATGCCGTCGACGGACAGCGGTCCCCCATCGTCGGGCAACTGTCCACCTTCGAGTGACTTGAGCACGCGACATACCAGGGCAGTTTTACCGATGCCCGCGCGTCCGACGATGGTCAGCAATCGCTTAGATTCCTCTTTGAGGAAATTGTTGATTAGCGTGGTTTCCACAGCGCGGTTCTGGAAATAACCAGGAGCGAGAGCGGGCGGCGGATTGATAAACTTAGTTCGTGTCGTCCCACTGATCGGTTTCTCCGGCTGACGTTCGCGTTCCAACCCACGCGCAATACTTTCCTGCACGCGAAGTGCTGTTCCCTCGGGGTCATCGACCACCAGTTGTTGTTCGGCAATTTGCTGCTGTAACTGGGCGATTTCCGTGGCAATACGCCCCTGATCTTCGGGCTCGGAGGCACGGCGCAGGTCCCGCTGTGCGTCTGCCAGACGATCTTTCAAAGCTTGCAACTGCCCCGCTGGGGAAGCGAGCCACTGCAGGTGCAGGCGTAAGCGAGCCAGCGCAGGCGCAAACTCGCCCGTGAAGTCGATATGCTGCCGGTTGCCGAGGCGAAACGGCATTTCGGCCTTCTTATCCAGCAGGAGAGGGACAATCGGTTTTTTGTATTTGAGGGCGCGTGTCCATTCCGGTTTGCAGCCGGACTGGGGTTCGACGCTGTCTAGTGTCATGACGAAAAGCAGGCCGGCACAAGTACGGATCGCCTCGGCGATTTGCTCATCCCAGTCCGCGCCTGGCCGAAGCTCACGCTTATCCAGCCAGGCGGCATACGAGGGATGCCCGGCTACCAGGGCATCACAGAGGCGCACTGCGAAATCTAATCCATTAACCGGCGAGTAACTGATAAAGTAACTATCCACGAGCCACCTTCCGGATCAGTTGGACGCAGTTTCAAACTACTGGCGCTATACTCCTGTCTCTGATGGGCTGTCAACCGTTTATCGTTGAGAGGGTGCATATCAAATTCTGGCAGGCACGCGTCTCCCTGTGTTTGTGCTTCGACAGGCTCAGCACGAACGGTAATTTTCGCCACAGCTTCAAGCCCAACCCCGTTCGCCCTGAGCTTGTCGAAGGGGGAACGGCAGATGAGCTGTGTGCTTTCAACTCAGTTGCCAGCAAAGGCTATGCACCCCCGTCGAGAAAGAAAAACCGCGGCCACTCCCTCTTTTCCAGCCTCCTCTCTAGGGTTAATGTTTCTTGGACCGTTGCGACGGAGGAAGAACCGAACATGGCCGACTACGAGACCTTTGAGTTAAGAGAGGTTGTTCTCCAATGCGGGCTCACCCTGCGCCAAGCTAAGCTGGTCTACAAGACTTATGGGGAACTCAACGCCGCGCGTGACAATGTCATCGTGATGCCAACGTTCTATGGCAGCCAACTCGCCGAGAATGAGGTAATGATAGCCGCTTGGCGCTCCCTCGACCCGAAGCGTCACTTTATCATCGTGCCCAATATGTTTGGCAATGGGTTGTCAGCTTCGCCCAGTAATACCCCTCCGCCGTTTGATCATGCCGCCTTCCCCAACATCTCGCTGTACGACAACGTCGTTTGCCAGCATCGCCTGGTCACCGAGCACCTGGGTATCGAACGAATCAAGCTCGTCGTTGGGTTCTCGATGGGAGCACAGCAAACGTTTCAGTGGGGCGCACTCTATCCTGACATGGTCCAGGCCATCGCCCCGATTTGTGGTACAGCCCGCACCTCGCCTCATAACTCCCTGTTCCTTGAAGGGGTCAAAGCGGCACTCGTTACCGATGCCGCGTTCGCCGGGGGTTGGTACCAGACTCCGCCGGTCAAAGGCTTGCAAGCCTTCAGTCGAGTGTATGCAGGCTGGGTCTTCTCCCAAGACTTCTTTCGCGAACAAGAGTACCGCAAGATGGGCCTGGCCTCGATGGAGGACACCATGCGATTCCTGGAAGGCTATTTCCGGCGGCGGGACGCGAACGATCTGTTGGCGATGCTCTGGACCTGGCAGCATGCCGACATCAGTGCCAACGAGATCTATAAGGGAGACTTCGCTGCGGCCCTCAGAGCCATTAAGGCCCGGGCGATCGTCATGCCAGGCGCAACCGATCTCTATTTTCGCGTGCGAGACAACGAACTGGAGGTTGCACAGATGCCGCAGGCGGAGCTGCGACCTATTCCCTCGATCTGGGGGCACGTGGCCGGCTTGGGAGTCAATTCAGCCGATAATGCCTTCATCGACGCAGCGCTACACGAACTCCTGGCCGGGTGACGAAGCCGGGCATTATCCTGTGTTTGAGAGGAGGTCCACGGCTTCTGCTGCGCCCGACCCCCCCTCTCCCTGGCCCTCTGTATAGACCGGGAACATAGGTAACACCTGTTCATGGACATAGGTAACACTTCTAGAATGCGTGAGAGATTGTCGCAAGGAGAACTCTCATGCCTTGGAACGATGGCTCGCCCGTAGCCTTACGCCAGGAGTTTCTCAT
>JACQEL010000947.1 GCA_016200595.1 Deltaproteobacteria bacterium | reverse complement strand
AGCGGCCGGTGCCACTATGGTTCGCGGCCTGAGGGGTCAAGCTATATCTTGGTGTGCCACGCATATAGGTGTCTGCCAGATATGGTCTCAGGCTGCCTGCCGTCCGGAGTGTTCGGCGTGAAGCTGGAAGTCCGGGTAGCCGAGCGTCCCCATTTCGGGCCCGTCGAGGCCCTCTATCTCGACCTCCGGGCTCACGCGGAGAGGCGTGATCAAGTCGCTTAGCTTGAACCACGCGTACGCCATGGCAAAGGCGAACACCGCCACGACCAGCGCGTCGATCGACTGCATAATGAACTGCGAGAAGTCGCCGTATAAGAGTCCGCGCACGCCGTCGGAGCCGTAGAGCTTCACCATTTCCTCACGCACGACGCCGTTCCAACCCGCGCCGTACTGCCCGGTGGCGAAGATGCCCACGGAAAGCACTCCCCAGAGACCGTTCACGCCGTGTACCGAGATCGCCCCGACCGGGTCGTCAACGCCGCGCGCCTCCCAGAAGAAGACGCTCACTACCACCAACCAGCCGGCGACAACGCCAATGACCGCCGCCGCCCATGGGTCGACGAACGCACAGGGTGCCGTAATAGCGACGAGGCCGGCCAACATGCCGTTGCACATCATCGTCGGATCAGGCTTGAGCCCCTTCAGCATGAGTACGACCATCGCGGCGAGTGCCCCGGTTATACCCGCGAGCATTGTGTTCACCACGACGTAGCTGATACGGAGGTCGGTGCCGGCTAGGGTCGAGCCCGGGTTGAAGTCGAACCAGCCGAAAGCGAGGATGAAGGTCCCGAGCGCCACCATGGGCACGTCGTGCCCCGGCATCGCCTGCGGCTTGCCGCCCACGAACTTGCCAATGCGTGGGCCGATGACGAGCGCCCCTGCGAGTGCGATCACCCCGCCCATGGCGTGGACCACTCCCGAGCCAGCGAAGTCGACGGCGCCATGGCCTAGGCCCCAGTTGATGCCGCCTTGCGCGAGCCAGCCACCGCCCCACACCCAGTTCCTATAGATGCAGTACGGCAGCGCAACCCACAGGCCGAACAGACAGAAGTTCTTCCACGACCAGCGCTCTGCCATCGCGCCGGTCGGAATGGTTGCGGTGGTATCCATGAACACCATCATGAAGAAGAACAATGCCATCACGCTTACGTCGCCCACCGCGCTGCCGAGGAAGAAGCCTTTGGTGCCGAGAAGGCCGTACTTGAAGGCGCCGGTGAGATTTCCCGCCGCGTCGGTCGCAGCTCCGAGGCCGACACCACTGTTCAGCACGGAGAGGCCTGGACCGAGGGACGGATACCAGCCCGGCGCTACGGGTCCGTTCCACCAGTTACCCCAGCCAATCGCGAAGCCGTAGACCCAGAAGGCGAGACAACCCAGCGGGTAGACCATGAGATTCATCGCCGCGGTGTGCGAGGCGTTCTTCGCGCGGCACAGCCCGGTCTCGACCAGCATGAATCCAGCCTGCATGAACATGACCAGAAAGCCGGCAACCAACAGCCACACGTAGTTGATCGAGTAAAGGTTGTGGAGCATCCGATCGTAGACGTCAGTGGTAGACACAGAACTCGGTACGTCGCCCTTGGCATCTCCTGCCGGAGTCGCCCACACGCCCGATGCGGCGCCCGTTGGATCAGGCCATGTCGGTTTCTGTGCATCCGAGTTGGTGGCGGTGAAGTACGCCGGTAGCTGCGGCGGTTGGTCCTCTGCTCGTGCCAGTCCGGCGAGCGGCAGTGCGAGGACCGCGAGCAGAAATAGCATATACACGCCAGAGATTCTTATCCGTAGTGTCCTCATCAGTCACTCCTTCCTTTCTCCTCACAGTATGTGCAGACTGCCCCTGCGGACCGCGCGTTCAGCGACCGCTGCTGGCATCAGCAACTGGAATGCCAGCAGCGCCAAATCGCAGCCTTATCCGCCGAAAGGTGGGAGTAAAATATATCGAAAGATAGACATTGATCCATCGAAGGACCGACACACCATCGAGAACCTCAGGGAATGGCGGGATGGTCATGCCTTAGGAGTGAGCATGCTGTTGCGTAAGACCTACGCAGCCGGGGATGTGAGGCAGTGGAGATTTAATCCATTTTGTCAGCCCTTTGTGGGCCCGGTTTCTTGGGCCCTTTCAGTGATTAAGACACGAACCCTACAAGGTGTAGGAATTCTCGCCGTGCTGAGAGAGATCGAGTCCGGTATATTCGTCCTCGTCGATGACGCGCAGGCCGACAACAGCATCCACAACCTTTTGCACGCTGATCAGGGCCATGAGGACAAAGCTCTGCATGATAGTTGCCAGGCTATTCTTCCGTCGGACTAATCCTCCGTAGAAGAGCGCCAGACCTGGTGCGGTCATCATCAGGACCAAGGCTGCAGAGGTTAACATCCACGCCGTATCACCGGTGTTGATTTGCGAAGCTTCCTGCGCCAAAACCTGTCTTGTTGTGAGCAGAGTACTTACCCCTGTGACGATAAGGGTCAGACAGCTAACTCCTGCATAACGTTTCATTGCTCCTCCATGCCTCTCCCTAGGCGTTGTTGCCAGTGACTGATGAGAAGAGTCCCCCGGGTGCACTAAGACGGTGCCGTGGCCTCTTCGCCAATGCGATGCCCACTACCCGGGTGCCGCAGCGGGGGCGCAGGCTATGGCTACACCTCCAGCGCGTAACCAGGATTGGACGTTAGCTCAGGGATGGGTCGTCTTCAGCAGGCGGCGGCGAGAGTTTGCGTGGATAAAGGAAACGCCAGGGGGAAAAAGTTGGAGCCAAAACCGACCGTGGAGGTCGGGTGTCCTCCTGCCTGGAGGAAATCACGAAGACACCGCGCGCCAGCGCAAAGGTCTGCTTACCTTGACGGGCGCGCCGGAGGCACAGAGCAGATGCCAGGACGGCAGGTTCGGCACAGTACTAACTGTGCAGGCTCAGAAAAGGCAACGGTGAGGTCAGGGTAAGCGTAAGGACGGAAGAACGGTCAGCCTCGGCAGGCGACGAGGTGGCTATGACACTAGTCAAGTTGGTTACGAAGATCAGCCACAACATCCAAGCGGAAACACGACGCTGCATATCAGAATATGTATAGCTAATGAGTGTTGACAACCAACTTCAGTAATAGAGGCAGCCGTTAAGACTCGGGTTGCTGCGAAAGAAGGTCTAAGCGAGGAGGCCTGCCTCCTGTGCTCGCCGACCTCGGTTGAATCCTGGACCATGCACCCCCAGGGGGGAATAGAACCTGCGGCACATCTTATACCGCGGTGAATCGAACAAAATCACCCTCCCCGAGCTTCAAGCTCCACCGCGAATGTTGAGAAATTAGGCAGCGCTGTCCATAATAATGCTCTTTTTGACAGCAGCCCAGTACCATCACTATTCGTGATAGTGTTTAGCTGGACATTCTTGCTGTGAGGTTTGCCCTTTGGCTAGCGACGATGAACGCAGCAGTTCCCGGAGGCTGCACCAGGATGTCAGAGTTTCGTGAGCGCCAGTACAAGCCGTCTGCCAGAGTGTTTATCCAGACGGATTTGCGAAAATTCTCTTTCTGTCAAGCCGTGTTCAACTGGGTCTGGCTGGTGTGATTGTATCGCAGAGCCGTGTGGGGTATATCCCGTGCAGGGCTTGCGGTCTATGCGTCCGCTCATTTACACGACAGACCTCGGTCCCAGTGACTATCGTACCGCGTTGCGGCTGCAGCACGCTTTGCATACTCGCTGCCGGACAACCAGAGAAAACGTGCTCATGCTGACCGAGCATTATCCCGTGGTGACCTTGGGATATCGTTGTATGAAAGAGCAACTGCGGCTTTCGGCTACCGAGCTGACGGAGAAAGGGATTGCCCTGGCCGCAGTCGAACGCGGGGGCGGAGCGACCTACCATGGCCCTGGTCAGCTGGTTGTATACCCTATTTTTTCTTCCCTGCTGCGGCCCTACGGGGTCCGAGGTTTTGTCGCGCGTCTCGAAGAGATCATGAGCAGGGTGAGCCATCACTTTGGCGTGGCGGCTGTACGTCGGCCTGAACTACCCGGCATCTGGGTGGGAGAGCGCAAACTTGGAGCAGT
>JACQEL010000946.1 GCA_016200595.1 Deltaproteobacteria bacterium | reverse complement strand
CCTTACTAGAAGCTCTCTGGCTTGAGAAGTTACAGCCTTATGGCGACCAAGGATATAACCAGGAAGTAAAAAGGTAAAACGAGGGAGGACACTCTATCACAATCTAACAGAGAGATAGGGCTGTACAACCGTGACCCCTCTTGACTCTCACGAATAAAGAGCAATAGGGAAAGCAGGTAGTCCTTCTCATCGAGCAGAGAGTAGTAATGGGTACGAGACGTCATCATCGCTTGTCTCACCGCACAGCGGGAGCAGCACCTCATCCCCCTCGCCTCCTGGGGCGGGCTCCGCCGAGTACCCTGAAGCGTGATCCCTGTTCCTAAACTGCCTGTGATTGTTTTTACAAGGAGGAGATACAATGTTGGAAAAGATTAAAATGCTCGGTATTAGCTTGGTTGCGCTCACGCTCTTTGTGAGTACCTCGGTGTGGGCCGCTAGCTCCCACCAGGGTCTGGTCGTCGAGGCTGGCAAGGGGAAGCTGACGATGACCAGTATGACAGGCGATAACCAACATACTCATGACGTGGCTGCTGATGCCAAGATTACCTGTGAAGGGCAACCCTGTAAGCTGGATTCTTTGGGGCCTGGCGACGTGATCACCGTCACGCTCGATCAGAAAGATGGGAAACCAGTCGTCACCGAGATTCAGAAGACGAAGGGGGGTATGCGACCTCCCATGGGATCGTAGAGATTGTAGATAGAGGGTCAGACCGACCTCATTTTTCTCTGTTACTCGGCATGAGTGAGCCCACCGCGAGCAGCTGTTCGCGGTGGGTGCGGGCCTGCGAAGGTGTCAAAAAGCATTATTCTTGCTCCTTTCTATGAGGAAGACACACCAAGATGTGGAGTGTGGGGTGCCACGGGTCGCTTGCTACCCGTGTGGTTCGGCCTTTTGGAGTGCGGGAGCCCCGCTCCCGCTTTGGCTGGGCAGTGCCACCTGCCACACGGCCCTGGGTGAACCCTCAGCGCCCGGGAGCCAAAGCGCCGTCAAGGCCGGCGCACTCCATATCAGTGTGCCTCCGACGCACAGTGCGGAAAATTTATTCCGGACAGTATTGGGACTAGCCACCAGTGGCACCCACACAGAGAGTGTCTTTGAGAAATCCATATCTTCCCGTAGCGTATCTATAGTTCCGCCCCTAGCCTGCCTGGGCGAGGTAGTGCTAAGGTTTCTTGTGTTCCTGTCGCCGTGGTTTTCCGCTATCGTCACCAGGCTATGCTCGTCACCGGCAGGACCGGACAGGCGTCTATGTTGGGACATACGCTAGAGCAAAAAGCCGTCTGGATCTATCGTCTTGCGTCGGCCGTGGCCACGCTTGAGGCCTTTTTCCTCTTCGTCTTTGGCATGGACCTGACCCCTGCCCAGATTTGGCAGTTTTCCCTCTTCGGCTTTCCTGCTCCCATCGTGATGTACCTGCTGGACCGCTGGCTTATTGCCCGCTACGTCCGGCCTGTACAGCCCGTACTGACGGCGCTCGACGCTGACCAGTCGGTCGCACCGCCCCAGGCCGTCCAGGCGTGGGTGCAAGCGCTGAACTTACCGACTTTGACCTTGATCCGGGTGCTCACTGTCCATGCCCCGGCAGTATTGCTGCCGCTCTCGCTCCTTTGCCTGCTGGCCAATTGGACCGCCGGGTTAGGGCTAGCAGGGTGGCAGTTCATCGTACTGTGGTTCTTCTGGCCGATCACTGCGGCACCGCACGCTATTATCGAATACTTCCTCATCGATCGGGCTATGCAGCCCATCCTCGCGCGCTTGGATCCCTGGGTCCGCCAGCAGATGGCGCAGCCTCAGCCAGCCGCTACGCTGCCGGAAGTCGTGCAGCTGGCTGCCGGACAACAGCTGCCTCACCCCCGCATCATCCGGACCACCACGGCGGTCCAACTGGCCTGGATGTTCGCGTTCGTCAGCCTCTTGCCTATGCTGTTGTTGGGGACCTCGACTTATTTCCGGCTCGCCGCCGGCCGTACGGCAACGATTGGCAGCTGGATCACGCTCTTAGTCATTCTCAATGGCTTGGTGAGTAGTGCCATTGTGGCGCTGCTGTCCAGCCGTATGCACAATTCGATGCAAGAGTTGCTCGCCGCCATGGCGCGGGTCCAGGCAGGGGAGCTCTCGGGGGGATGGAGCCCGCATTCGACAGATGAGTTTCTGGACCTGGATCACGGCTTCAATCAAATGCTCAGTGGGCTGCGCGAGCGCGAGCAACTCAAAGATACCTTCGGCCGGTTTGTCTCACGCGAAGTCGCCACGGCGGTCCTGAACGGGCGGGTGCCGCTGGGGGGCGAGCGGCGCGAGGTGAGCATCCTGTTTCAGGACATCCGCGGTTTCACCAGTTTGAGTGAGAAGCTGGACCCGGCTGACTTGCTGCAGGTGCTCAATCTATTTTTTACCGAAGTGGTGGCAGCAGTCGAAGCTGAAGGGGGAGTGGTGAAGCAGTTTACCGGCGATGGGGTGATGGCCCTATTCGGCGCGCCGATAGCTCACCCCAACGACCCGGAGCGGGCAGTGCGGGCCGCCCTGCGGATGGTCGGTCAGCTAGACGGGCTCAACGCGCGCTTGAGTACCCGTCAGGTACCGCCACTACGGATCGGCGTGGGCATCCATACGGGAGAGGTGGTAGCCGGGCGGATTGGACCGGACGAGCGGGTCGAGTATGGGGTAGTAGGCGATGCGGTGAACCTAGCCAGTCGCATCGAGGGACTTACCAAAGAGGTGCAGACGACCATCCTGGTCTCCAAAGTGACGGCAGATCGCTTGGGGGCGCAGTTCAGGCGCGGCCGCGCCGCGGTCCTCCCGGTCAAGGGCAAAGCGCAGCCAGTAGAGGTCGTAGAGATCATCGATGAAGGAGAGTTGCAAGGAGTGGCTCCGGAGACAACGCCTGCGCAGGGAGATCTTTGCCCTCTCGTAAGACCAGAGCAATGATGAGGCAATGCGTATGAGTGAGGTTGTGTTCCTCTTTATTACACTCAGGCTCCGTCGCTCAACAGTTGAGATCTAAAAGCCTGACCCTAATTCTCAATCCGCCTCAAAATTCATACCCTTGTTGAACCCAGTAATGCCAATCTTCAATGGCTTGCTTCGTGTCTGGCTCAACTGCCACGCCCTTGAGTTGTGAGAGCGGGACCCCGAGAGTTCGACCTTCCCAGTGAACGGTGACGAACATCTCATGTTGGCAATCGCTCTCAGGAGCCATGTCAGTGACTTCCACCGTCTCCCCTTCCCGGAGCGGCGAAATCCCCCGTTCGGCAATACACTTGGCGCGAAAGGGAAAGCTCAATTTATCTTCAAGATAGTAGTACCAACCCATGGCCTGTTCTTCGGGGCCATAGGCATCAACGATGATCTCCATCACAATGCGGTCTTCGCGCGCCTTACTCTTTGCCGGCCGCGAGGAGACCGTGCGCTTTGGGGTATTGGTCTTTTTCTTCGGCATAATCTTAGTGAAGCGTTGTTATCCTCGGGAGATAACGCTCAGGCATGGTAGATTTCTTTGCCCTCTCGCAAGGCCGGAGCACTGATGAGGCAATGCGTATGACGGTATCGTGCGACCTGCTCCCGAGTGACCAGAATCACATCGACAGCCTGCCCTGCTCCATGCAGGTTCAGGTAAATATCTCCCACCAAGCGGCCCTGGTCGAACTTCCCGCTTTTCATGACTAACAGATCCACATCGCTATGAGGTCCCATCGCCCCCCGAGCAGCAGAGCCGAAAAGAATGATCCGCTCCGGTTGGGCAACCGCCACAATGCGTTGGACAATTTTCTCAAGCACTGCCTGCGAGACCTGCGCCATGCTGCTCTCCGAGTTCCAACCGTTTCCGCAAAAGCCTTTCGTCAAATATAGCCCGAACTGGAATGTAGGGGATAGAGGGAGCTTGTCGCTTTCCAGATGAGCCACTCCAGCTTACTCTCAGGAGCGTAGAGGCTGAGAATCATCTCAGAGTGTTTTGTGCAGTTACATGTAGAGTCGAGCTAAATCACTAGTTAAGATATAAAACTGTAGTTCCCGGTTTTTTGATCAGAGCGAATGTGTGTGACGGGCGCGCAGAGCCCTTGCTCTGCGCGCCCTGGTTGCCCCAAGGTGGGAAGTGACCAAACGACCCGT
>JACQEL010001000.1 GCA_016200595.1 Deltaproteobacteria bacterium | reverse complement strand
TGTGTTGCTCATGTGCTCCTCAAGTTCCTCGCCACCGGCGTCCTCTCTGTTCCGCTGCCCGCCCTCAACTGGTCGTGGTATCCGCGCGAGCACACCGTGGGCCAGGTCCGTCAGCGCTTGATTGAACTCTGCCGTCCACGAATTTCTCGCGATAAGCCTTGCCCCGTTAGTGAACAGGAATTCGCTAACGCCGCGTGATCCCACTGATTCTCTCACTTCGCAAACCGGAAACTACAGTTAAAATACCAATCGCGACTTTCTCGGGCTGAACCCAGAGCGTACTCGTAAAAGTGAGCCCGATCTTTGCCTGTGCCGCGAGAATAGCCCTCGGCAACATTGGCACTTATAGAACACACAGCTCGATACAGCTGATCTGACAGGCCAATAGTACGACGGTCCTGCACAAGCTTAGAAGCATCCTGCCAACTCAAATCAGCCAAGAACAAAGCCAAACGGTAGGCAGTCATTTGCCACAATGAGTCCGCTTTGATTGTTTCTGGAACTACTTTCTCCCACTCGTTGTAGTTCACTCTTCTTTACCTTTTTACGTCTTATGTTTTCGTCTTTTTACGTTTTACCCATTACGTTTTACTCTTCCTAGGTTTCACGTTTCACGCTTGAATCACACCGCCGGTCGCGCCAACATCTCGTTAGCGATCCGTCGTTTCAGCCAGCGCCCATCCGCAGAACTTCCTACCAGTTTGCCATTATCAACGATCACTTTGCCACGCAGGATGGTCATCACTGGGTAGCCCTGGCAGGCAAAGCCTTCCCAGATGCTATAGTCGGAATCGGCATGGAGATCACTAAGGGTAATGGTTTTCTTCAGGGCAGGATCAATAAGGCACAAGTCCGCATCGCTCCCTGGTTGAATTGCTCCTTTTTGCGGATACAACCCCAAAATCTTGGCGGCGTTCGCCGAGGTCACGTCGACAAATCGTTGCAGGGACATATTCCGTTCGGCCACCAATTTCGTGAACGCCACGGGAATGCGAGTTTCAATGCCGTTATGTCCACCACAGACGGTCTCGATGGTATCGCCCCATAGTTTTGGCCCCTTATAGGTCGTGTATTCATCGGTCGCGGTGGTCGCCAAGCGACCGTCGAGCATGGCAGCGATTAAGGCCTCACGATCAGCGGCGAATTTGATGGCGGGATAGGTGTGAATCGCCGTGCCCCCCGGTTTCTGGTAATCCTCACAAGTAAACTGCAAGTAGTTGTGGAGGGCCTCGCCATAGACGGCTTGGCCTTGGCTGCGGGCTTCTTCAATAGCTGCCACACCCTCTTTCGCGGTCACATGGACGAAATACACCCCGACCCCAGTGTGCTTCGCGAGCCGGATGACATTGCGGAAAGCCAGATCCTCGGAGAGGTTGTTGTGAACTAAGTGAAGATTGTAGCCTTGGTTTTGCCCTTCACGTTTGAGCTTCGCCGTCATGTACTGGACGATGTCGTCATCCTCGGCATGCACGGCCATGACCCCGCCATGTTTGGCGACCTCGGCGAACACACTCCACAAGTGTCCCCAGGGCACCCGCACCGGATGGTTTACCGTAAATATTTTGAAGCTGCCGAGCCCCTCTTCTAGAGCTTCGCGAATTTCTCCAACGGTTTCCGGCTGGACCTCTCCGGCAATGATGTAGTGAAAGGCAAAATCCGTATAACAATGAGAGCGAAAGACCTCACGTCGTCGTTCGAGCGTTTCCAGCATCGGCCGCCGACTGAGGCCACTCAGCGCTTTGCGGCTCAGATCACCGGCGAAATCAATCAGCGTGGTCACCCCGCCAAACGCGGCCGCTCGGCTGGCTGCCTCTGGCGGTTGAGTCATGACCTCGGCTTGTCCGGTCCAGTCGGGGGGCACCGGAATGCCAATATGCGCGTGCGGCTCGATACCGCCAGGAATGACGAGCTTCCCGCGTGCATCAATGACGCGACCGGCATCCGTAGCCAGCGTGCCTGGCCAGCCCACGGCGACGATTTTTTCCCCTTGAATCCCAACCTCCAACTCTCCCACGCTCTGGGGAGTAACGACCTGCCCTCCGCGGATCACGAGATCAAGCATACGCCTCTCCTTGTTTCTGAGCGTTGACTGACAAGGCAGCTACGACGACCGCACCGTAGCACAGGAGGTGGATAGCTGTCAGCCATCAGCTTTCAGCTATCCGCGTTTTAACCCAGAAGAAAAACGGAGACAGTCAGGGTGTAGCCTGGATGGAGCGTAGCGGAATCCGGGAGGTGGGAGCGGGGAATCCCGGATTTCATCCGGGCTACTGCTCTTTTTAAGCCAGAAGAGCAATGGAGACAGTCAGCTTGCCAGAGCTTGTCGTACCCTCTTGCTTGTTTTTCTCTGTCAAGGCTGATAGCTGACCGCTGAGGGCTGAGAGCTTTTTCTCACTGATAGCTGACCGCTGAGGGCTGAGAGCTTCTTCTTGATAGCTGACCGCTGAGAGCTAATTGCTGGAGGTATACATGACCAGAGCATTGGATGACGTGCGGGTGCTTGACCTGACTCACATTTACAACGGCCCCTATGCCACACTCATGCTGGCACTGTTGGGAGCGGAAGTCATTAAGGTCGAACCGCCGCAGACTGGAGAGAACGTGCGGAGGATCTTCAAGATCCGCGGCAGCGAAGAAAGCTACCCGTTCATCATGCTAAATTCAAATAAGAGGGGAATTACCCTCAATCTCAAAGCCCCGCGCGGGCAAGAACTCCTCAAGGAGTTGGCGAAGCGGTCGGATGTGGTCGTGGAAAACTTTGCGGTCGGGGTCATGGATCGACTGGGTCTTGGGTATGAAGTCCTCAAGCAACTCAACCCCAGCCTTATCTACGCGAGCAGTACCGGCTTCGGGCGGTCTGGCCCGTATAGTGAGTACCCGGCTTATGATCCCATTATTCAGGCGATGGTTGGCATCATGAGTACCACCGGCTTTCCGGATAATCCGCCAGTCAAAGCCGGTCCGCCAATTCTGGACATCATGGGTGGGATTCACTTATGTGCCGGCATTCTCGCGGCGTTGCACTTACGCGATCGTACCGGTGAGGGCACCCTCGTCGAGACCTCGCTCTATGATGCTGCTATCGGTCCCATGATCTCTCAGTTTTCTAGTCACCTGGTCAATGGCATCACCGGGCGGTGGGGCAACACTGTGCCTGGGCGCATCCTTTCTCCATATAATTGTTACGCCGCCAAGGATGGCTATGTCTTATTGCTGGTAGCTGACGATGTCAAATGGCGGGCGTTCTGTCGGATTATTGGCCGGGAAGACTTGATCGACAACCCACTCTTTGCCACCAATGCTGCCAGGATAAAAAGAGTGGATGAAGTAGATGCCATCGTCAGTGAGTGGATCGCGCAGAGAACCAGACAGGAGGTCATGCAGCAGCTAGCGGGCGCCGACATCACCTGCGGTATCGTGCAAGCAATACCAGAGGTCCTCCAGGATCCCCACTTACGCGCGCGGGGAACGCTGCAAGACATCACGCATCCCACGGCGGGGAAAGTGACGGTGATAGGCTCTCCGGTGCGTCTAGACGGCGAGCCTCCTACCATCGACTCCCCCAGCCCGACCCTGGGCCAGCATAATGAGTTGATCTACGGTAAACTACTGGGACTCTCCGCGGCAGAGTTGAGCAGTCTGAAAGAACAAGGCGTGATTTGAGGGGAATGACTGAACGTGCTAAATTAGGATTCAGGCCATGGGTACACTTTACAACGTAGCCCTTCAGGAGTGTCATTCTGAGCGGAGCGAAGAATCTCATGCCGAGACCCTTCGTTGCACTCAGGGTGACAACTCTCGTGTGCCACTCTCATGCCGCCTGGTTTAGAAGGCTGACAACGGCGCAGGAATGAAGTCCTGAAATCGTGGAGCTGAGTAGAACAAACCACACAAAGGAGGTGTCCTATGGGGAACGCTGAAAATAAAAAGGTCGTGCTGGGCTTCGTCGAAGCCCTCGCCAGCGGCAACCTCGATGCCCTCAAGGCTACCCTTGCCGACGATGTCACCTGGTGGATTCCCGGCTCTTTGCCAGTCTCTGGCACCCACCGAGGCAAGAAGGCCATCTTTGAAGACTTCCTCGGCAAAGCCGCGACGTTATTTGAGCCCCGCAGCCTCTCTATTCAAGTGCGCAACGCCATCGCCGAGGGTGACTATGTCGCCGTGGAATGGGTCGCCCGTGGTAAGAGTGCCAAAGGGAAACCTTACGAGAACTATTATCACTTAATGTTTGAGGTGAAGAACGACAAGATTCACGCGATCCGCGAGTACGTCGATACGCTGTACGCCAAAGAGGTGCTGTTTAGCTGAGCAGGATTTGCTTGCTCGAAAGGTGATTGGGTATTACCCTGCTATCTATGACTTCCGTATCGCTCGGCCCAAAGTTGCCCGCGATCTTGCAGCTCTTGAACTGGATCTACCGGCCGATTCCGTTTATGGAGGAGTGCGCGCGCCGTTACGGCGACGGCTTCACTATACGCTTCCCGGGCAATCCGCCGCTCGTGTTTTTTAGTGACCCTGAAGCGGTGAAGGAGATTTTCAC
>JACQEL010000999.1 GCA_016200595.1 Deltaproteobacteria bacterium | reverse complement strand
GTGTTGAGCAGAAAGAGGGGATTGCCATCCGTCGCCCGGTGCAGCAACCGCGGGAATGCTTCCGGAAACTGGGGCTGAGGAAAGCGTAGCCGCAGATACTCCCCCACCGCCGCGTCACTCAAAAACTCTAGTGCTACCTCCGTACACGCCCCGTGCTGCTGCAAGCCTTGTTTCACCGCCGCGAGGGGATGCTCCCGCAAGGCCACCTCTGCCGGGCGATACGTGCCCACTACCAGTAGCCGCGCCGCCTCCCGCCGCTGCGCAAGCATCGTCAGCAGATCCAATGTGGCGTGATCACTCCAGTGCAAATCCTCCAGCACCACGATGAGCAGGGTGTCCGTGGTCAGCGCTTCCAGGGCCTCACACACCTCCCGTAACATCCGCTCCCGACTCGCCCCCTGCGCCCGGCGCTGGACGGCCTCCAACTCGCTGTCACTGAGCAACGCTGGCAACTGCAGCAACCACGTCGGCGCATAGTGCTTGAAGATGTCGATTAACCGCTCCCCCCCGGCTCCTCGGCCTAATCGCCCTAGCGCCTCCAACACTGGCAGATAGGCCTCGCCCGCCCCGTGTTGCTCCACACACTGCCCCCGGCCAATCCACACCCCGCCCTCCCCACTCAGCCGCGCTAGGAAGGCCTCCACCACCGTCGTCTTGCCAATGCCCGCCTCCCCCGTCACAAACACCAGTTGCCGTTGCCCTTCAAACGCCTGCTCTAACACTTGGTGCAACTGCTCCAGCTCCGTCTCGCGCCCGACTACCGGCGTTGCGAGTGTCCGCTTCCTGGCCCCTTGGGGAAGGAGCAAAATGTCTCTCTTTGTCCTGAGACTTGCCTCACTAGAGCCGGGCCCGGTGGCACTAGTAACGGGTGGTGCCGCTGCCACCGGGCCGATAAAGCGAAACCCCCGCCGTGGCACCGTCTCAATGTAACGCGCCGCCGTCTCCCCCAGCGCCTTGCGCACATCCCGAATACAACTCGTCAGCGCCGCCTCGCTCACCACCGTCGCTCCCCATACCGTGGTGAGCAATTCCTCTTTGGTCACTAACCGCCCCGCGTGGGTCACTAACTGCCGCAACACGGCAAAGGCCTTAGGCATCAGCTCCAGCCGTTGCTCCCCCCACCACGCCCACTCGTTCTCCAGATCGAGCCGCACCGCCGGTAGGGCTCCCGCACCTGGCTGTTTCATCGCGCCTCCCTCCTGACTGCCTGACTCCCTGAGTTTTCCCTGAGTTTTCCCTGAGTTTTCCCTGAGTTTTCCCTAGGTTTTTCATGGACTTAGGGCGCGGACTGCTGTATTTGTTATCACACACGGCGGTCAGAAACACAAGCAGACCGCTCCCCGCTCTCAGGAGGATGTTCACGATGCCGATACCCGTCCAACAACGCTCCCCCCTCTCCACGCAGCGCGCCTTTGTCGTGCACTTGGGTCCCACAGTGAACGCCACACGTCGGCGCTTCCAGGGGCGGGTAGAACATCTGGCTTCCGGGCGGATTTGCCACTTCGCGTCCCTCAAAGAGCTGCTGCAGTTTTTCACCGACGTCGCCGCCGCTGCTATGCCTCCCCGAGACAAGCAGGGGCGCGAACAGGTCGCGGTCCCGTACCGGTCTCCTGGCACGGTGAAAGGGGACCGCCTGAGTCACCCGACTGGGACAGAAAGGAGTACACGCGAGACTAATTCATAATTCTTTATGGACACGGACGAGACCTCGAAAAGAACAACAACACACCTGTTCCTCGCTGAGGGGAACAAAGGAGGGAGTATGAAAGTCAGAACACAGGTCAGAAGTGGCGCGCTCACTACAAATCACAACGAGACCCTGGTGCGGGTGCGGGCGAGAGGCCTCAAGGTCAAGACCCGGCTCAAAAGTGGCGCGCTCACTACAAATCACAACGAGACCCTGGTGCGGGAGCAGGCGAAGGGCCTGAAGGTCAAGACTCACCTCAAAGCCGGGGGCTACGAGGCTCTCAACCACAACGAGACCCTGGTGCGCGACACCGCAGACTGAAGCCGCAGCAGGCTCAGAGAGTCCTGAGCGAGTACGCGGTCTGCAAACTGTGAACGGCGCTAACGGATGGATTCCCGCTTGCGCGGGAATGACGTAAAAGCGCGAGTACTCTGATCACGTCCGTGCAGGCTTGTCGTCAGTGTCGGGGAGGAATCAACCTATGAGCCAGAAGCACCGTCGGCCCCTGCCGGGGGCGACCACAAACACACCAGGGACGGACGGGGTTGACCGGGCGTGCCGGCTCCATGACCGCGCCGAAGCCTATCGGAGTCAAGGGAAGCCCGCCCAGGCCCAAGTGGTGGCGCAGCGTGCCCTGCATCTGCTGGAAACCGCCGCAGGGCCAGATCACCCCGACGTCGCCAACGTCCTTAACACCCTCGCGGGAGTCTATGAGGATCAGGGCAAGTACGCTGAAGCCGAGCGGCTCTACCGGCGGTCAGTCGAGATTATGGAGCACACGGTTGGCGGTGACGATGTGGCGCAACTGCGGGTGCAGTCTCTCCGCCACCTGGCCAGGATCTCTCGGGTACAGGGCAAGTACGCGCAGGCGGAGCCGCTCCACCGGCAGGCGCTCACGCTGGCAGAGCAGGCCCTCGGCCCCGAGCATCTCGAAGTCGCGAGCTGCCTGAACGATCTGGCCGTGCTGGACAAGTACACCGGGCAGTTCGCCGAGGCCGGGCGGTTGTGCCGGCGGGCGCTGGCGATCACGGAAAAGGCGCTCGGCCCGGACGACCCCGCCGTCGCCACCCTCTATCACAATCTTGGTGGGCTTGAACATGCCCGCGGCCGCTATGCCCGCGGGGAGCCTTTCGCGCGGCGCTCGGTGGCCATCCGCGAACACGCCCTGGGGCCGGAGCATCCGGCGGTCGCAGCGGAGATGGTGGCTCTGGCCGCTCTCTTGGACGGGCAGGGCAAGTATGACGAAGCCGAGGGACTGTACCGACGGGTGCTGGCCATCTTTACCCAGACGGTTGGGCCAGAGCACTATGAGATAGCGGTGAACCTGAACAACCTGGCGGCCCTGTGTCAGGCGAAGGGCGACGCAGCCGAAGCTGAACGGCTCTACCAGCAGGCGCTGCGCATCAAGAAAAAGGTGCTCGGCCCTGATCACCCGGACGTGGCCATGACGCTCAACAACCTGGCGGTCCTCTATAAAGCGCAAGGGGAATACTCCAAGGCAGAGTCGCTCTATCAGCAAGCGCTGACGATCTTTGAGACGGCGCTGGGGCCGACACACCCGAAGGTCGTTACCTGTCGGGCGAACTACACCCAACTGCTACCGCAGACGCGCACGGCGCGGAGTGCTCTACATCCCTGAGATAGCATAAGCAGAGTAGTACCGTGTCTATAGAAACGCCACGGCAAGATATGGAGTCGATGATAACACCACCTGTTTGTGTGCCACTGGCGGCTTGTCCGCCAGTGCGACCGGACAGCACGGGTAGCAAGCTACCCGTGGCACCCGAAAATCCACATCCTGGTGTGTTTTCCCTAATGAAATTTGACGCACAAAATCGGTAATGCGTCTGCCGACCAGGAAATGGTAGGACAGGCTTCTAGCCTGTCCACAGCACGGGCTAGAAGCCCGTGCCACCAGGGACCTCACTTACCGATCTTGCTCAGCAAAATTCATTAGGTTGAAATTGTGCGCTGAGTATGGTCCTTCGACTTCGCCGCTACGCTCAGGACGAACGGAAAAAAGACTAGGCCGCAAGCCCCGTTCGTGCTGAGCGTAGCGAAAGCGCAGTCGAAGCACGGATGCATTCCTCTCGCCGACTACGCACAGAGTTGGAGTAGACGCGGCAGTAGTGTGCGCTGCGCGCACGTCCGTAGTCCTCCTTGTGCGCATGGCGCACGCTACTGAAAGCCTCGACGTGCTACTCCGCTCAGGATTGCAACCCTTCTTCTGAGACCGTATGAAAGAGGCACATGGCCGCGACATTTTCTCACTCCCTGCGCTCCCTCAAGGCGGATGGCTTTCGCCGTTCGACCATCGGATTGTTCCTCGCAGTCGCGTTGCTCGTGTGCTGGGTTGGGTGGTCGCTGTTTGCGCAGGTGACGTTGTACGAAGTTACCGATACGGCGCGCCTAGAAGTTGGCCAAGAGGCACATCCCATTCAGGCGGCTGTCGCCGGGCGGGTGGTGGCGACTCACCTGGTCCTGAACGCAGAAGTTCAGGCTGGAGACGTGCTGGTCGAACTCGATGCCGAAGGAGAACAGCACAGCCTGGCGGAGGAACACGCGAGTTTGGCGATGCTCTCGTCTCAGCTCGTGATACTGCGCCAGGAAGGTGGGGCTGAAGAACAGGCCGGACGTGAGGAGCAACGAGCGGCACGGGTGGCGCTCGCCGAGGCGCGGGGGCAATCCCAAGGGGCTGTGGCGGATCTCTCGCTCGCCAAGGAAGAAGTCGGCCGTTGGTCGCGCTTACAGGAGCGTGGATACGTCGCCACGCTCGACTATCTGCATGCCAAGGAAAAGGCACAACAGCGCCAAACCACTGCCGACACCTTGCGGCTTGAGGTCAGCCGGCGAGAAAAGGAGATGCAGACCAGGGAGAAGGACCGTGCCGTGCGCCTGGAGCAACTGCACAGCGAGGTCAAGCGGCTCGAGGGGCAGAGTGCCGCTACAACGCAAGCGATCGAGCGACTGGCTTATGAGGTGGACAAGCGCCGCATCCGGGCTGCTGTCGCTGGTAGGCTTGGGGAAGTGGCCAATCTCCACATTGGTGCCTTTGTCCTTGAAGGAGACCGGCTGGGCGCCATTGTCCCTCCGGGAGAGTTACGGGCCATCGCCTATTTCCCGCCACCGTCAGCGTTGGGCCGACTGCGGCCCGGTCAGCCTGCGCGTATGCGCCTCACACGATAGAAGAGATTGCCGTCCAGCTCGGCCTGGACGCAGAGCAGATTATGACACCGGTCGATCATCTCCTTCTTCCCGAGGCCGCGCTGCTACCAGCCCTCATCGTCGTCCGGCTCCCCAGCGGCCTGACGCACTTCGTCGTGGCGTGGCGTCGTCACGGCCGTTTCATGCAAGTGATGGATCCAGCGACCGGTCGGCGGTGGCGCGCGTGCCGGCAATTCCTCGGCGAGATCTATGTGCATACCCATCCGGTTGCGGCTGCCGCCTGGCGCGAATGGGCTGGGTCGGAGGAATCCCTCAGCGTCCTGCGCCGCCGCCTGAGGGATCTCCAACTGTCCAGCAGGACAGTGACCGAGATGATCGCCACTGCGAGTGCGGACCCAGACTGGCGCTCTCTGGCCGCTCTGGACGCCGCCACACGGACGGCGACGGCGATTACGCAGGCGGGCGGCCTGCGTCGCGGACGACAGAGCGCACGTGTCCTTGCCGCCCTCGTTGACCGCGCCCAGAGCGAGGTCCGGGGGGGAGCGCCGCTACTGCCTGCTCCCTACTGGTCGGTGCGACCAGCGCCAGCTGGGCCAGACGGGATCGATCTGGACATCGCGCCAGGGAGTCACGTTGCCATAGTCGGCCAGTCTGGATCTGGCAAGTCCAGTCTCGTCGGGCTCCTCCTCGGCTGGCACCGCCCGGCGACCGGCCAGGTCGTGGTGGACAATGAACTCCTCGATGGTCGCTGTCTCAAACGGTTGCGCCGGGAAACCGCTTGGGTCGATCCAGCCGTGCAGATCTGGAACCGTTCCCTCCTGGAGAACCTCCGCTACGGTGCCCTCTCCGCGGCTACTGTGCCCCTGGGTGCAGTGATTGAAGCAGCAGCCTTGCGGGGCGTGCTGGAAAAGCTTCCCGATGGATTACAAACGGTACTCGGTGAAGGGGGAGCGCTCGTCTCTGGCGGTGAAGGACAGCGAGTGCGGCTCGGACGGTCGCTGCTGCGCCCGGGGGTGCGGCTGGCGATCCTCGACGAGCCGTTTCGTGGGCTCGATCGTGAAAGACGGCGCGAGTTGCTGGCGCAGACGCGGGCGTGGTGGAGGGGGATTACGCTCGTGTGCATTACGCATGATGTGGGTGAGACTCACACTTTCAACCGCGTGCTGGTCGTCGAGGACGGACGGATTGTCGAGGATGGCAGCCCAGCGGCTCTGGCCGCGCAAGCGGGGTCGCGCTACCGGAGCATGCTGGACGCAGAAGCAGCGGTGCGGCAGGAGTTGGGCACAGGCGTGGCCTGGCGTCGGCTGCGGCTTGAAGAGGGGCAGTTGTGCGAAGACGGACACGGAGCAGGCAAGTGAGTCGTCAGCGTAACCTGAAGAACGCGAAGCGCAATCTTGATATGAGCATCGACCTCGCTCCTCTCTCCTGGCCAGTCGCCAGACTGGGCGAGGCGCTGGAAACTCTGGCACGCAAGAGTGGGTTTCCTCTCAGGCCCGTCGAGTCCCTAGTTCCTCCCCGTGACCTGGCACTGGATGGTGGTGAGCAGCTTGGTCGCTGGATCGCGGCAGCGGCTGGCTGCCTGGGGCTGGAGGTCGAACCGCTGGAGATGCCGTATGCTGAGGTCGAGCGGCTAGTATGCACTGCCGCCCCTGCCCTCCTGCAGTTGCCTGGCAAGAGTGAGCCGCATTTTTTGCTTCTCCTCGCTGACTCGAAAGCAGTGTCCGTCCTTGACCCCGACCTTGCCGTGCACCATCTGCAACCGGCCATAGTCTGCACCGCTCTGTGCCAAGAGCTCCGAGCACCTCTCGTGACTGAAGTGGACCAGTTGCTCAGCGAGGCTGGTGTCCCCGTGCGGCGACAGGCCCGCGCGCGGGAGGCTATCCGGCGAGAACTCTTGGGCGCAGAACGACTCGGCAGCGCCTGGCTCTTGCGTCTCCCGCCGGGGAGCAGTTTCTGGCAGCAGCTGCGTCAGGCTCGCCTCCCACGACATCTCGCGGCCCTGGTTGGCGCACATACTGTTCAATATTTCCTCTGGCTCTTCTCGTGGTGGATGGTGGGCCAGGGAGCGCTGCAAGGGCGGCTAGATTGGGGGTGGTTGCTGGCGTGGGCACTGCTCTTACTGACGGTAGTGCCGTTTCGATTGTACGCCACCTGGTTGCAAGGGCTCCTTGCCATAGGTGCAGGTGGACTGCTCAAGCAACGTCTGCTCTTTGGTGCACTGCGCCTGGAGCCAGATGAGATCCGCCATCAAGGGATTGGTCAACTCTTAGGACGCGTGCTCGAGGCCGAAGCCATAGAATCCCTGGCTCTCAGCGGTGGGCTGCTTGCACTCGTCTCAAGTCTTGAACTGATCCTGGCGGCGCTCATTCTGCGCGTAGGCGCAGGGGGATGGCTCCACCTGCTTCTCCTCTGTGGCTGGGTGGCAGTCACTTGCCTGATCGGTTGGCAGTATTTTCAACGCCGCCGTCACTGGACCTCGGCGCGCCTGGCAATGACGCACGATCTGGTTGAGCGGATGGCGGGGCATCGCACGCGCTTAGCCCAGGAAGGACGCGAGCACTGGCACGAGGGCGAGGATTCCGCCTTGGCGCGTTACGTGGAATTATCGCGCGCGATGGATCGCAACGGCGCCCTCCTGGTGGCTCTCGTCCCACGTGGCTGGCTGGCCGTGGGTGTGCTTGGGCTTGCTCCTGCCTTTGCTGCCAATCAGGGTTCGCCGGCACTGCTCGCGGTGAGTCTCGGCGGTCTGCTCCTGGCCTTTCGTGCTCTGCAAAAGCTGACTGCCGGCCTTTCGCATCTCGCCAGCGCAGCGCTTGCCTGGACGCAAGTCGCACCCCTCTTTCATGCGGCGACGCGTCCAGAGCTGTCAGGCTCACCAAGCCTGATTTTCGCGTCTCGGTCTGCCCCGCGGCGCTTCGGAGAAAAACACGTAGTGATAGAGGCCCACGATCTTGTCTTTCGCTACCGCGCTCATGGTGCCCCTGTTCTTCAGGGAGTGAACTTGCAGATCCGTGCGGGTGACCGGCTCCTGGTGGAAGGTCCTTCCGGTGGTGGAAAGTCCACGCTTGCTTCTCTTCTCATTGGTCTGCGCTGTCCTGAGTCCGGTCTGCTGCTCCTTGATGGCCTTGACCGGCAGACCTGGGGAGCCGAGGGTTGGCGGCGGCGCGTGGTTGCCGCGCCGCAGTTTCATGAGAACCATGTGCTCACGGGAACTTTTGCCTTTAATCTTTTTAATGGGTCGCCGTTGGCCGCCACATCCCAGTGATGTGCAAGAGGCGGAAACTCTCTGCCATGCCCTTGGCTTGGGAGACGTGCTTGGTCGTATGCCAGCCGGTCTCTTGCAAATTGTCGGCGAGACGGGCTGGCAACTCTCGCACGGGGAGAAGAGCCGTCTGTACATCGCCCGGGCATTACTGCAGGGTGCCGAGCTTATCGTGCTGGACGAAAGCTTCGCTGCGCTTGATCCGGAAAACCTTCGCCGGGCGCTGCACTGTGTCCTCGACCGAGCGTCCACTCTACTCGTCATCGCTCACCCGTAAGCCTGGGATGAACCGCAATGGCATTCCGTCCGACAGGTTCACAGATGCGAGCGACTTTTCAGGATTTCGTTAAAACTCCACACTCAATCTGAATGCGAGAAAGAATCTCTGCAGCGCCTATTCCTACAAGAAGTGCCTTGGTGTACGAATGCCGTGTGAACTATGTGAGAAAGACTGCCGGAGGGGAGGAGTATGTGTATGCAGATTAACTATCCCCGCTTGCTCGCTGATTTGCGCCAGCTTGCCACGTTCGGTCAGGTGGGCACTGGGGTGCATCGACTGTCCTTCACCTCGGAGGATCGGGAAGCGAGACACTGGCTGTTACAGAGGATGACCGAGGCTGGCCTCGATGCGCAGATCGACGGGATTGGCAATGTGTATGGGCAGACCAAAGGGGTCAACAAAGCCGTCCTCATCGGTTCTCATACTGATTCGGTTCCCAAAGGGGGATGGCTGGATGGTGCCATGGGCGTGCTCTACGGCTTGGAGCTTGCCCGGGCACGCCTTGAGGCTGGCGATCTGACTGATCTCGGGATCGACGTCATTTCCTTTGCCGATGAAGAAGGGACCTATCGGGCGCTGGCGGGCAGTCTTTCATTCTGCGGACATTTGTCTGAAGCAGATTTTGCGGCAACGACCAACCAGCTCGGCAAAACCCTTCACGCGGTCCTGCTCGAAGCGGGTTACGCCGGCCGGCCGCGAGTCACGCTCGACCCCAGTCGGCATGTAGCTTATCTGGAAGGCCATATTGAACAGGGTCCGCGTCTCGAAGTCGAGGGTAAAAAGATCGGCGTCGTGACTGGCATCGTTGGTATCCGTCGCCTCCAGGTGACGTGTACCGGGCAGGCCGATCATGCCGGCACCACCCCGATGCACCTGCGCAAAGATGCTGGCAGTGCCCTGATCAAGTACTGTCACGACCTTATCCGACGGTTTGAACAGATTCGGGGCGCCAACAGCGTGTGGAACTTTGGCCAGGTTATGTTCGAGCCGGGCGCTGGTAATGTGGTCCCGAGCGCTGCCCGTGTGCTCATCGAATTCCGCGATGCTACGGAGGCCACGATCGATCGCATGCAAGCGGAAATTCAGGCAGCAGTCACAACTGCCGATGGTCAGGGAGGGGTCAACGTACAAGCAACAGAACTCATTCGGGTCTCACCAGCTGAGATGGATGCCAATCTAGCGGCGCTGATCGAAACCGCTGCCCGCGCTCGTGGGGCTTCAACCTTGCGTATGCCCAGTGGCGCCGGCCATGACGCCATGGTGCTGAGCCGACATGTGTCGACGGCCATGTTGTTCATTCCCAGTATCGGCGGCCGCAGCCACGATATCGCCGAAGACACTGATGAAGCGGATATTTGTTTGGGGATCGAGGTGTTGGCTGATACGGTTCGGGCGCTAAACCAGAAAGCATGACATTGGCACCCTAGCTACCAAAACCGTTCATGCTGAGCGTAGCCCGAAGGGCGAAGTCGAAGCATGCGTAGGACTTAATGCGGCGCCCTTCGACTTCGCTCCGCGTAGCCTGTCCTGAGCCTGTCGAAGGGCTCAGGACGAGCGGGGAAATGGCTCACCGTGGGAGAGGAAGTGTACGAATCTTTTGTGTTTCGATTTAGCCGAAAGGAAGTGAGCGTGTGAAGATCCAGGTCATCAACCCGAACACCTCACTGGCAATGACAGAGTCGATCGGTGTAGCGGCACGCTCAGTGGCACGTGCGGGGACTGAAATCGTTTCGGTCTGTCCGACGTTTGGTCCGGCTTCGATCGAATCCTACTATGACGAATATCTGTGTGTCCCCGGCGTCCTCGACGAGATTCGCAAGGGGGAAGAGGACCAAGCCGATGCGTATATCATCGCCTGCTACGGTGACCCGGGTCTGTCTGCCGCTCGTGAAATGACTACCAAGCCAGTGATCGGTATTGCCGAAGCCTCGTTGTACCTCGCCTCGATTCTGGCGGCCCGTTTTTCGATTGTCACGGTGGTTCCACGCATTCAAACGATGCTTGAGGAAATGGTGGCTCGCTACGGCTTTCGTGACAGAGTCGTCAGTATCCGTACCACGCCGCTCTACGTCCTCGATGTGGAAAAAGATCCGGCCAGGGCGTTGCAGATGCTGCACGCCGAAGCGCGGAAAGCCAAAGACGAAGATGACGCGGAAGCGATCCTGCTGGGCTGCGCGGGCTTTGCCCAGTTCGCCACAGAGTTGGAGGGGGAGCTGCATATCCCCGTACTTGATGGAGTGGTGTGTGCCGTAAAAATTGCCGAGGCAATTGTTGAGTTGGGGAAGACCACAAGCAAATCCAAGACCTACCGTCTTCCAGAGAGGAAAGCGTTTTCGGGCATATTCGAGAAGTTCGGGAAGCCTTAACCGGTTGCAGTCACTGCAGGAAAGAGATCATACATTTCCGGGATTGACCTACAGGGATGGCAATATCAACATCAAAAAGCCCAGAAGGGGAGCAGCAGCAAAAGTGACCACCAAGCGGGTTACCTCACCTTAGGGCGCGGATCTTTAAGAGGGCTCACTATGCGAGAGTTTGCAACCCTGGGCAAACGCAAAGTTGTGCTGGGGATGATTCATTTGCAACCACTACCCGGGACTCTGTTTTACAAAGACGGCAGTTTCCCCCAGACCCTTGAGCTTGCCGTCCAATCAGCACGTGCCCTCTACGACGGCGGGGCGGACGGCTGTTTAGTCCAGACGGTCGAGCGCATTTACAGTGTAAAAGATGAATCCGACCCGGCGCGCACGACCGCCATGGGCTTAATCGTGCATGCCATTGCGCAAGTGACGGGCGACGAATTCCAAATCGGGGTGCAATTGATGCGCAATGCGCTGAAAGCGTCGTTGGCGGTGGCGAAGGTGGCAGGAGGAACCTTTATTCGCGCCGGTGCGGTGGTGGGCCAGACCCTCACTGCGCACGGCCTGGTCGAAGCCAACCCACTCGAGGTGATGGAGTATCGCCGCAAGATTAACGCCTGGGATGTCAAAGTCATTGGCGAAGTGGACTCGATGCACTTCAAGTGGTTTGGCGAAGCGAAGCCCACGGCCGAGGTGGCACGAAGCGCGAAACACGTGGGGGCGGATGCCGTGTCGTTGGGCAGCCCCGACGAAGGTCAAACTCTCGAGATGATTACCTCGGTGCGGCAAGCCGTGCCGGGACTGCCCATTATTTTGGCGGGCTACACTAACCACGAGAATGCGGCACGACTGCTCGCGGCCGCGGACGGGGCGTTTGTGGGCACCTGCCTGGAACGCGGCGGCTGGGGCGGACAAATTGATGTCGAGCGGGTGAAGGCGTATGTAGATATCGTGCGTGGGCTGGAACAATAAGGGCCAGTAGGGGCGAAGCATTTGCCGACCAGATATACGCAGATCGGGAAGCATCCTCGCAAATGCTTCGCTCCCTTGAAAGGACACGATGATGGAGCCGCTCAAGCCGGAAGTGATGGTCGAACAAGTGGAAGAGTTGGCGGGCGATTTACGCGCGTTGACGCGCCCCTTTGCTCAGCAGATTCATACGGTCCTCACCCCGTTGGAATGGCGGGTGGTGAGAAAAGTGTATCTGACGGGGGACGGGGATTCCTACCATGCCTCATGTGCAGCCGAAATGGCCTTCGAGGCGATTGCCGATGTGCCCTGCGCCCCAATGAGCGCGCAACGCTTTCTGGATTATGGCGCGGCCTGGATGCGCCCTGCCGCGCCGCAGCAGACCTTAGTGATTGCGACCTCCGCCTCGGGCGGCACCCAGCGCGTAGTGCAAGCTATCGAACGCGCCAGAGAACACGGCGCGTTGACTATTGCCCTCACCGGAACGCCTAACAGCGCGGTGACCCAGGTGGCGGATCGCACCCTCGTAGTCGAATTGCCGCAAAAACAACGATCCCCGGGGATTCGCACCTACCAGGCCAGCCTGATGGGGATGCTGTTGGTCGCGATTCAGTTAGGTGAAATGCGCAACACATATCCGCAAGAAGCCGCGCACGGCTTGCGCCAAGAACTGGCGGCGCTCGCCGACGTGGTCGATGCCACCACGGATGCCATTAAGGACCGGTGCCGTGAGGTGGCGGACCTGATTGCCGAGACCCCCACACTGGTCATGGTGGGCAGTGGGCCGAGTTATGGTACCGCCCTCTTCAGCGCGGCCAAGGTAGTCGAGGCGGCGGGCATTTTGGCCCTTGGGCAGGATTTGGAAGAGTGGTGGCACGTGGAACGGTTTGCCTACCCGGTGGAGATGCCCGTGTTCGTGATCGCCCCGCCGGGCCGCTCCCATGGGCGGGCGGGGGACTTGGCAACCACGGCGCGCGCCTTGGGGAGACGGGTCATCACGGTGACGCACAAGGACGATGCCGAGGTAACCCGCCACGCCCACGTCGTGTTACCGGTGCAGGGCGAGGTGCGCGAAGAATTTTCGCCGCTGCTCTACCATCTCTTTGCCAGCTACGTGGCGTCCTACGTTGCCGCACGATTGGGGCGGGCGTTGTTCCAAAGTGACCGCCCCGAATTGCTCCAGTCGGTGACCGAGTACTACGCCAGCCTGCAACGAGACGCGGCGCACTAGGCGAGCCGGTCGCAGGTATTCCCCTCAGTCAAGAACGTCCCTTATACCAGCGTAGCCGCCAGGAGGCGGCTGATTGGGAGCAGCTTGGCGCCGATGTCAAACCCGAATGTTCCTGCACCGTCCCCTAAATGCCCCCTAAATGAGGCTGAACCTCGACCTCGGGCTCAGAAATCCAGCGGACTCTTGGCCTCTTTTACGGTTCTACTCTGTATAGTGTGGGTATAGATCATAGTAGTCCTGACATCCGAGTGGCCGAGCAGTTCCTGAATCGTGCGGATATCATAATTGGCCTGCAAGAGATGGGTGGCAAAGCTGTGGCGGAAGGTATGGGCTGAGACACGTTTCATGAGCTTGGCCCTCCTGACCGCCTCCCTGATCGCCTTCTGCACATGCGATTCGTGCAGATGATATCTCCGGTACTGCCCCTGCGCTGGCACAAGAGTCAGCGTCTTTGCGGGAAAGAACCACTGCCAGACCAGTTCCCTTGGGGCGGCAGGATATTTCTTTTCGAGCAGACCATCCAGAAATACGCCCACGTACCCTGCGGCACTGTCCTGGTCATGGAATTCCATCACTCGCTCAAGTTGAGCCTGCAATGCCGGCAGAATCGACTGCGGGAGGGGAACGGTCCGGTCCTTCTTCCTCTTGCCGTCGTGGATGGTGAGGATGCCGGCGTCGAAATTGAAATGATGCAACCGCAGCTTCAGCCCTTCGAACAAGCGCAGACCGCAGCCATACAACAGCTTGACCGCCAAGTCATAGGGAGGAGAGAGATGCTTCAGCACGGCCTCAATTTCCTGCCGGGAAAGCACCACAGGGATGTATCTCGTGCGCCGCGCCCGGGGAATGTCCCGGTGGGCGCCGAAATCCTTCTGCAGCACATGCCGGAACAGGAACCGCAGGGCATTGAACGCCTGGTTCTGCGTGGACGCGGAGACCTTGCACGTGACCGCCAGATGGGTGAGATATTCTTTGACCTCTACGGATGACAGCTCTTGAGGCGGTCTGTTCCGCAGGAAGCGCTGGAACTGCCGTGTCCAAAGCGCATAGGCCTTGAGGGTCTTGGGAGAGTAATGCCTTGTCTTGATCTCAGCCGACAGGTCGACATGGACCTTTTCCCAGTCAGAAGACTGCACGAATGATACGGGGCCTCCGCCGGAACCCTCCGGAGATGGCCGCTTTTGGTGTACCGGCGCCACGTGCTTTTGCATAACAGGATGACGGGGAGCGGGATCTCCAGCCTTTTGCAGCGACTCACAATAGAGAGCTACGGCATGAGCAGCCTGTTTTTGCTGTGCCGGAGTCTGCTTCTTATCCCGCAACTTGTCGATGAACAGCCGCACTCGGTCCGACTTGGAGTCCGGAACCGTGTATTTACCGCAGAAATCCAAATAATACCGGAGCCACTTCTTATAAGACGCGTGGCAGGTAGCAGGGACCGACCGCTTGAGAAGGGTTGCGTCATACTGCGTCAATATGTTGTCCGGGATAAGAATCATGTGATGTTGGCCAGAAGCCGGCTAATTACACAAAATGGTATATTATCCAACTGCTCAAACATAATGAAATTCAATGGTTGCGTCAATTTGATTTTATAATTTTTGTAATTTGCCTTGACATGGTTCAAACCGCTGATAAAGTCCAGAAACTGTATAATCACTGGTTGGGTCTCAGAAAGGGGGATTTTGAATGCGGTCAGTCATCTGGAGAGTGGCAGCCGGAGATGAGGACAAAGACCTCGTTCCATTGATGCTTCGCGATCAGGTGATGCTAATCGGGCCAGGGTCGGCCGGCAACATTGCCAACATGACCGATACAGACGTCCTAAAGCTGTCTAACGCCAAGAGACGTGACCTGCAATATCTTGTTGCGTTCCGCACTGATGCTCGCAAGGGTCACATCGTTGTTCTCCGACTCGGGTCAGTCTGCTTTTCCGTTGGCGTCATTACATCGGACTACTTTTATGAAGACAAGTATGCAGAAGTCTACTCGTTTTGGAACAGCGACAAGAAGTTCTACCCCAAGGAGGATTCATGGGACCTTCGGCACGCACGCCAGGTCAAGTGGTTTGGGCTGATCGACCCGGAGGCGTTGTGTCACTTCCGAAAGGGAATCTATGGTGGCCCGCAACGTTTTTGCAGGGTCGGTGATGGCGGGAAACAGATAAGCGCAAGTGCGAAACAACACCTCGATGACTATCTGTGGGATAAACTCAAGTACAACAATGAGAATGGAGATGGAGTCTTGAGCAAGATCGGCAAGCCTTGTGCGATGATCAATAAATTTGGTTTTCCAACACCATAGGACCCAACCAGCGCTTGCAGTTTACGGTTTGCCCGCAGCGGGCAAACCGTAACTGAAGCGTAACGTTAGGTTGCGTCACTCACTGTCATCTCTGAACAGAAGATGGGACCAATAATTACTCTTGACAAGTCTGCTATCCAGGGACTTTCTTACGATGAGATTCTCTTCCTCTATAAGCATTACTACGTCAATATCGCGCCTATTCTTGTCATTGAAATATTGGCCGACTTGAAGAAAGCGACCGGGTCTCAGACTCTTTCCGAAGGACAGGTTGCTCGGCTTGCCCGTAAGCTTCTTGGAGGAGACTCCGCCATCAATATGAATTACCGCACGCTTTGCTGGGGGTCGCTACTTGGTCGTGATGTGCCGATGAGAGGAGCATGTGTTATTGGCGGGGGTCGCCGGGTTCGCTCTAAGGATGGACAGCCAGGGATTATCGTTGATAGAACCACAGAGCAGCTAGCAATCTTGCAATGGCAAGAGGGGCGATTCACCGAGGCTGAGGAGAGTCTTGCTCAGCTCTGGCGTTTGACAATCAAAATTATCAACCTTGAGGTGTACAAAGAAAGGCTTCGGAAAGCCTATTTGATCGTACCCACTTGCCGGTCGTTCACAGAAGTACGCAGAGCCGTCGAGGATGTTCTCGCCTATGCTTCACTGCAGCCAGATCTCCTGGAGTGGTTGATGGACGAGTACGACATGCCCCACCAAGAGCGAGTTCGCGTGCGTGATCGCTGGAGGAGGTCCTCACCGGTCTACCTTCAGAAATTTGCTCCTTATGCTGACTACTGTCTGAGGGTTGAACTATCTTTTATCGTCGCTGTTCGTGATGGACTCATCAGTACTAAACCGACGAATCGTCTTGATCTTGAGTACTGCTTTTACTTGCCTTTTTGTATGGTCTTCAGTTCCGCAGACCACCTTCACGCGAATCTTGCCAGTCTATTTCTACGTGAAGATCAGGAGTTCATAGACGCTGGGATTCTCAAGTCGGATTTACGGAACTTGGCTAACGAATGGCGTGCACTGTCGGATAGTGAGCAAGAAGACTACGCGTATAACTATGGCAGTTATCCACCGGCCAAAGATGACTCAGTAACGTCGAGACTGTGGCAAAAATATATGCGTCCTTGGAGACCTGGGTCTGGAAATCGTGCCGTCAGAATGTCAGAAGAAGACCAGAAACGGTTACTGGAAAAACTCAAACCGCTAATGGAAACGTTTGACGAGTATGACGGAAGAGATGGCTAAGACGACTATTAACACAGCCATCTCTTGACAAGGCAACCTCACAAACCCAGTGCACCGTATTGCCGCCCGCTTGCAGATACTGCTGAACGTGAAAAGTCTCGATTGGGGCGGCAAACGGTGACCGGGCGCGTTAGACCACGAAAGGAAATATATCATGGGAAAATGCCCAAAATGTAACATGGACATACACGCCATAGTCAGCGAACCTGTGCCCATTATGGATGAGGAAGGTGGGGTTTTCCCCACAGATGGAATAGGTTTACTTTGTCCTCACTGTAAAGTAATTCTCAAAGTCATACCGCCAGAGAACGAATGAAATTACACGACGCGCTCTTTTGATGTCAGGCCATATATCTGACTAGAAGAAGAAATGTTGGTGCTTCTTACAGGCGACTTGTTTAGTGCGCTTTGATCGAATAGCCAAATAATAGCTAATCGCTCATCTCCATCTAGTCGTTCTAGGAGACCGATGAGAGCATTGAGCATCTTCTCATCGTGGGTATTGGTCTTCAGCCACCCACGAAGCATAAGGGATCTATCTTGAACAACTTTTTCTTCATATGAGGAATTTTCTTTGTCTAACATTGCGCTGCACCTTATCGCCGGGACGTAGGGTTGGTGTTGTGGCCGACGCTCGCATTGCCCGGCTCACGGTGAGCGCCAGCGTTAGCCATTACGGTAATACCATCCTTTGATAAACGTCTGTCTTTTTGCATAGTCCCTCATCTTCACGGTAGGAATAAATAACAAGAAGATGCTTACCTGGCTTTCCACTATATACTTCCTCTTCCAAATCTTCGGGGCTAACAGTTATTTCTAATTTGCCATCCTTGACGCGCTTTCTCACTTTATCCGTTACATTGCGGTATTGCCCAAACCCAAGCCCAAGACCAGCATAGTCTATAGTAAAATCACCAAGGGAAGGCTCCGATAAAGTCCTTATGGAGAGGGGAGTTGCTCTTTCTGCGGAAATCTGCTGTCTGCGAATTCTCGCATCCGCATACAAAAAAAGTACGAGGGAACCCACAAAAATGACACTTAACACCCACCAATCTAATGGCACTCCCTGCACTTTCTGGGCAATTGCAGCCAAGGCCCCTACCATACTGGAACCTCCCACCCACTTAACGAGATCCCATATGGCATGCGGGCGCAATTCACGCAGTAACTCTTTAAGGCGCATGGGCTAGGTATACCATGTCTAACAATGCGCTCAAGCTGACGCTGGCCCTGTAGGGATTCTGCTTGAGCCGATGGGTCAGCGGAAGGCCAGCGCGGCTTAGCTGTGGCGTTAGGCTTCACTTTGCCTTATGGCAACTCAAGTAACTGTTCATCTTTGATTCGCTTCTTTCCCCCTTCGATATTACCATGCGAATAAATGACAAGAAGATGTTTAAGCTGACCTCGGTAAGGGTCGCACTGCAACGATTCAGGACCAACTCGCATGTGAATCTTTCCGTTTTTAATGAAACCCTTGACCTGCCCCGTAACATCACGGTATTGACCAGCCCCCAGACCATATCCTGCATAATGGACAACAAGGCTACCAAGATTGAGAGAGCTACTCGCTAAATTTTCCCTTTGGCGTGATATGCGAAACGCAGAAAACATAAGGAGGAACCCGACAATTCCCACTGTGACCATCACTAACCAATCGGTCGGAACTGATCGCCATTTTTCTATCAGGAAAAGAACAAGGGAAGACACTATTCCTCCCCCGATTGAATAAAGGTATTTGACTCCATCCCAAGCGGCACTGCCGAAAATTGCACGGACAAAGGAAGAAATGGTTTGCCAAATTTTGAACACGCTAAGAACATATAGCAAAACCCCATGCGAAGTCTAACAACCGGCTGGAGCGCACCGGCTGGACGTTGCGTGCTCTATTCATTGTTCATCTCCGGGCGCTCAGCCGTGGCGTTAGGCAGCGTGACCCTTGGAGAACTCTCCACGACTCGACGGCTGCAATAAGGGAGTGAGCACGACATGGCAAGTCGGACTATCATGATTGACGCTGAGTCCCTGGAAGAAGCGAAGAAAAAAGCGAAACACACTATGGAATCTCTCACCTCAGACGGGTTCTTCCTGTTGTCGGAGCAAGTTGTCCACACGGGCGATCCAGAGAGACAGGAGGTTGTGGCCGATACCATCGACGCGGCGATGACAAAAGCGGAAAGCCAGGTTCCCAGTGGCGCCCGAGTGATTACGAGAAAGCAACTATCATTGCCCGAGCGGAGACTTGTTACAGTTGAAGCGTTCAATGAAGGAATCGCGAGAGCACGTGTACACGCACAGAGCAGTAGTACGGCTGTCGTGAGGGGTATGAGACTCAGCGTTGCAGGCCGACGCGGGCTCTTGGGTATTGGGAAGCGACCACACCGTTACGAAGTTGATGTCTTCCAACCATCTGTGGTTGAGATCATCTACCAACCTAAAGCTACACTGTCGCTCAGGGTCGCCGAGCAGGCAGAACGAATCATTCGAGGCTTTCTTACCGCACTAGATTCACTTTCAGTGATTGAGCCACCTAATAAACAACCTGAACTCTCCTCGCGGTCGGACTTGATCGATGTGATGCGCTTCCTTCTCGTATGCGAGGTAAAGCCCGCACGCGGAGCTGAATACATAAAAGTAGCCAGACTAGACTGGTTTCAGAGTGGGAAATCCCATGTGTCGATCGAGTGGCGTGAATACTACTGGGATCGCAGCTTCGGGGACAGCCGTCTACGGATATCAAGAGTAGCAGATCAGCAATATACTCTCGAGATTTTCGGGACTGAGCAATATAATAATATGAGAGCAGCAAGAGTCTAT
>JACQEL010000998.1 GCA_016200595.1 Deltaproteobacteria bacterium | reverse complement strand
GCGGGGTGGGAATGGGCGGTAAAATGGCGAGAAGGGATCTGCAGAAAAAGGAGAAAACGGGAAAGCAAACGGGGAAGGGGAGCCGAATGGCGGCACGAAGACCCGGGGCGAGGGTCGCAAATAAGGAGGCTGTGGGGCTCTCCCCGAGAAACCGCCAATCCCAGGGCCTAGGCCAGAGTGCATACCCTGGCTCCCATGGACGAGCATCAGGAATACCGCCGGGTCAGAAAACGTTCCCGTCAGCGCCGCAGGGCGGGGTATCGGTGGGAGAGAGGCCAATGGACCAAAGAGCCGTGTCACGACCTCTTCCGGCAGGGTTGCGGACACCGAGGCTCCAGAAGAGTCACCTAACACCGCGGTGTAGGTTCCACCACAGAGTGTGTGGTCGCCAGTGTTGTGCACAGTCACCGCTACGGGAAGAAAGGCCTGTTCCACACTGGTGCCCTGCGTGCGCAAACGGTTTGTCCCAACCGTCAGTGACACAGCGGCTGAGATCACCTGAGTGGGGTTAGTCAGCGTCAGCGGGGCGGCTTGCGGATGCGTCCCCTTTAGCAAGGGCGTACAGCCGCAGGTCAAAAGCACCAGAAAAGGAAGCAGAGCCCAGAGTACGACGGCCTGCCTACGCCGCTGCGGATGCATGCCAACCTCCTATTGCGCAAGTCTCACTTTTGCTCCTTACTATCTGGTGTTTCAGTGTGAGACTAGAGGTGCAGGCTGAACGACCGACGAGCAAATCCTGACGTTCTTTACGGCTGGAGAAAGGAAAACACTATGGTACAGCGGATTTTGGTTGGACTGGATGGCTCTCCCTTGGCGGAGACCATTCTCCCCTATGTCGGCATTTTGGCTAAGGGTGTTGGTGCTGACGTGACCTTGCTTCACGTGGTCCACATCCCAGAAGAGGTGCAAGAGGGCGATCGCTATCAGAGCGTGCAGCCACTCATCCAGCAGGCCAATCTCCAAGCGCAAGACTACCTGAGTCGTGTCACCCAGCAGTTGACCGACGCTGGACTCAAAGTCGAGAGTCAGGTGACCACAGGCGACACTGCAGCCGAAATTGTCCGCTACGCGCAGGAAAAAGGGATGGAACTCATCGCCTTGGCAACCCATGGACGCTCCGGACTGCAACGCTGGTTCCACGGTAGTGTGACAGAAAAAGTCTTGCACACGACGCAGACGCCGTTGCTGCTCATCCGTCCGATCGAGGAACAGGCGGCCCCCGCGCTGCAACTCACGCAGATCGTGGTTCCTTTAGATGGTTCACCAGCGGCGGAGGCTGCGCTCCCCTTAGCCGAAGCGCTGGCTGCCAGTTGCAAAGTGCCCTTGGTCCTAGTGCAGGTCGTAGAAACGCTGTCGCTCTCCTTCGCTGATCCGGGTGGGATGGGGCTCTCCAGTTATCCACAGATTCTGGAAGGCCTACAGGAAGCCGCAGATATCTATATGCAGCGGCTGGCCGCCACTGTGAGTAGCCAGGGCTTCAGCGTTCAGACAGAGACCCCTCTAGGTACGCCCGCCGACAGGATTGTGGAGTACGTCCATGACCATCCGGGCAGTCTGGTGGTAATGACTACTCACGGCCGCACCGGGTTGGCTGGCTTAGTGTTGGGCAGCGTAGCCCGGAGGGTCGTGCAGCACGGGAATACCCCGACGCTCGTCGTACGTCCTCCGGTCACCAGTTGAGGGTAACTCTGCGACACGCCCCTGAGCGATCTAGTGGATTGCCTGGATTCACCTAAATCGAACTATGCGAGATTGGCACAGTCCCTCACTCATTGAGTTCTACTTTTGCCCGTTCGCTCTGAGTGTAGCCGCGTAAGCGGCGAAGGCGAAGAGTTCGATTTTGGCAGGTTCACGGGCCTTCGACTTCGCTACGCGGAGCCTATCCTGAGACCTGTATGATGGATGTCGAGTTGCACATCGAGTGCTCTTATATAAGGGTAGCACAGAAAGCCATTGAACAGAGGAGGCACTGCGATGAGAGGCCCAACATTCAGACCCCTGGACTACGAAATTTTTGCCGGATTGGACGTCGACAAGCGGAGCATCGCGGTGACCTTTACCACGCACCAAGGATTCCTTAAATCGCTGTGTATGCCGTATAGTGTAGAGCACTTGCTCAACCACGTGCGCAAGCACTTTCCCGGGCAGAAGGTGGCTTTTGCCTACGAGGCGGGCCCTACGGGCTATGGCTTGTATGATGGGTTGGTGGCGCAAGCGTATCCGTGTTTGATCGCCTCCCCCGCCATGATCCCCAAAGCGCCCGGACAACGAGTGAAGACCAATCGGCTCGACAGTCGCGGGTTGTCGGAGAATCTGCGGGGGGGGCAACTCACAAGTATCCATGTGCCCTCGGCCGTCTACCGCGAGTTGCGGCATTTGACCCAACTGCGCGATACGTTTGTCAGCGAGATGGTCGCCATGAAACAGCGCATTAAATCGCTGTTGGTGGTGGAAGGGATCGAGTTTCCTCCGGCTCCGGCTGGCAGCCAGTGGTCGGTCCTGGTGAAGAACCAGCTGAGGACACTGCCCTGCTCTCCGACCGTACGCTTGAAGCTTGAGCAGTTGCTCGACAGTTTGGCGTTTAACGAGCAGCAGGTGGTCAAGACCACCAAAGAGATCCGGCGGTTTTGTCAGCACGAGCCCGAGTTGGTGCAGACTATCAAATACCTGCTGACGCTGCCCGGGATCGGCTGGGTCGTGGCCAGTCAGCTGGTGGCCCGCATTGGCGACTGGCGGGCGCTGAGCAACAGCCGCCAACTGGCCGGATTTCTGGGGTTGGTGCCCACCGAGCATTCCACCGGCGACCGCACCCAGCGGGGCTCGATCACCCACACGGGCGACCCGCGGCTGAGAAGTAAACTCATCCAAGCCTCCTGGTCGGCGATCCGGCAAGACGGCGAGCTCAGAGAGTTTTTCCGCTCGGTCTGCAAAACCCATCCGCGCCCTCTGGCCGCGCGAGTCGCCATTGTGGCAGTGGCCCGTAAACTCAGCGTCAGAATTGCTGTGGTGTTGAGGCACCACAGAGCCTATGAGATCAGAAAACCGCTGCCTTCGGCGCCTTTGACCCAAGAGGAGACCGGGTCCCAGGGAACGCCTCGATGACAAGCAGAACCAGGAGCGCACAACTCCTAATGGTTCGATCTTTGAGACAGAGAGCCCGGGGCCAAGTGCCTGTGAGAGGGACGCATCCCAAGTCAGTGTGACGGCCTTGCCGCCGTGCCACGCATAGCAGCCAGTCTCTCTTTGGTCAGGAGGTACAAACGTCATAAGAAAATAGGAGGACTCGTGTGTTAGTGACTTGACATCCACATAGCAGCTTGTCGAAGGGTTCAGGATAAACTCCGTGCAGGGTCTCGCGGTGAGATTCTTCGCTACGCTCAGAATGACAGGGCTAGGTGGTCATGTAAGAAAGTGTACCAATGTCATGCCTTTGGGTTTAGCTGTGTAGATATATCCACAGCGAAAGGCCAAAGCCACTCCATCTTTTCCACGGCCTTTCCTTGACTCTCCTGCGGTATACGCGGTAACGTCTGTTGGGAGACGCGGGAAGCACCAGAAACCACAAGGAGGAAAACACATGGCACTCACGTTAGAAATGGCAGAACGTTTCATTGCGGCGGCCAAGGCGAAAGCCCAGCAGCAAGGCTGGGGCATGAGTCTCGCGGTCGTCGATAATTCTGGCAATCTGGTCGCGCTGGCGCGCATGGACGGTGCTCGCTGGCTGACTGCCGGAGTGGCGCAGAGCAAAGCCTTCACCGCTGCCACCTTCCGGCGCAGCTCAGCCGAGGTTGCCGAACTGGCTCAGACGCGGCCGCTGCTGTTCGGCAGCATTGGGGGCTTGGCTGGCCGGCCACTCCTCCTGGCTGGCGGCGGGTTGCCGTTAATCATCAAAGGCGAGTTGTTGGGCGGTGTCGGTGCCAGTGGCGGAACGGAGGAGCAGGATATCGAATGCGCCCGCGCGGGAGTGACTGCGCTCGGCGGGGAGTGAAGATTCATATGGCTGCTCACCAAGTAGCGCCCTATGGCTCGTGGAAATCTCCGATTACCTCTGACCTCATTGTCTCTGCCACGGTTGGGCTTGGGCAAATCGCCCTTGACGGTGAAGATATCTATTGGATTGAACTACGCCCGGCCGAAGGTGGACGCAGCGTGGTCGTGCGACGGACCCCGGACGGGCGCACGCGTGACATGACCCCTGCCCCGTTCAACGCGCGCACGCGCGTCCACGAGTATGGCGGCGGCGCTCTGGTGGTGAGTAACGGCACACTCTATTTTGCGCACTTTGCTGACCAGCGTCTCTATCGCCAAGTCGGTGATGCCGTACCACAACCGCTCACCCCTGCTGCAGCCTTCCGCTATGCGGATGGCGTCGTGGACCGCCACCGCGACCGCATCATTTGTGTACGAGAAGATCACACGGTACCAGAACGTGAAGCTGTCAATACGCTGGTAAGTATCAAACTGGCAGACGGTGATAGCGAGGTGCTGGTTTCCGGTAGTGACTTCTATTCCTCGCCACGACTCAGCCCAGATGGCTCGCGTCTGGCTTGGCTCGCCTGGAATCATCCCAATATGCCGTGGGATGGCACCGAGCTCTGGATAGGCGAGTGCAAGCCAGATGGCTCGCTGGGGGACTGCGAACATGTGGCTGGTGGCGTCAATGAATCTATCTTCCAGCCGGAGTGGTCGCCGGACGGCATCCTGCACTTTGTGTCCGATCGCACGGGCTGGTGGAATCTCTACCGTTGGCACGAGGGAGGCGTCGAGCCGCTGTGTCCGATGGCAGCCGAGTTTGGTCGGCCACAGTGGGTCTTTGACATGTCCACTTATGCGTTTGCCTCGTCCGACCGCATCATCTGTGCTTATACCGAGCACGGTACCTGGCATCTGGCGAGCCTCGACCCGAAGACGCGAAATCTTCAGCCGATCGACCTCCCATATACCGACATTTGGGGTCTACGGGTGGCCTCAGGGCAGGCAGTCTTTGGCGCGGCCTCTGCGACGGAACCGCCCGCGATTGTCCGGCTCGACCTGAGTATGCGACAGCTCGAAGTGCTACACCGCTCCAACTCGCTCGCGATTGACGCCGACTATGTCTCAGTCCCGCAAGCGATAGAGTTTCCCACCGAGCATGGGTTGACCGCCCACGCGCTTTTCTATGCGCCGCGGAATCGGGACTATACTGCTCCGTCTGGTGAGCACCCGCCGCTGCTGGTGAAAAGCCACGGTGGACCGACTTCAGCCGCATCCCCCACCTTAAATCTGGGAATCCAATACTGGACCAGTCGTGGGATCGCCGTGCTCGACGTCAATTATGGCGGGAGCACGGGCTATGGCCGCGCTTATCGCGAGCGACTCAAAGGTCAGTGGGGAGTCGTGGATGTGGACGACTGCGTGAACGGCGCCCGTTTTTTGGTCGAGCGGGGCGAGGTGGACGGTAAGCGGCTGGCTATCACCGGCGGCAGCGCAGGTGGCTATACGACGCTGTGTGCACTCACTTTTCGTGATCTCTTTAAGGCTGGCGCTAGCCACTATGGGATTAGTGATCTTGAAGCTCTGGCGAAGGACACCCACAAATTCGAGTCCCGTTACGAGGAGAGCCTGGTTGGCCCGTACCCAGAGCGGCGTGATCTCTATCGTGAGCGCTCGCCGATTCATTTCACCGACCGCCTCTCCTGCCCGCTGATCGTTTTCCAGGGATTGGAGGACAAAGTCGTCCCTCCCAATCAAGCGGAAATGATGGTGGCAGCGCTGCGCATGAAGGGATTGCCGGTGGCTTACGTCCCATTTGCCGGGGAGCAACACGGTTTTCGCCGAGCGGAGAACATCAAACGGGCGTTGGACGGAGAACTGTACTTTTATTCTCGGGTCTTCGGCTTCACGCTCGCCGAGCCGATTGAGCCGGTGGTGATCGAGAATTTGTCGGAAGAATAGTCAGCGCGGGAATGGGGATAGCCTTTTCACGCTCTGTACCTACAGCGGTTTTCAATCGGGTGGACTCTTTCCTGGGAGCGCGGGCGTCTCGCCCGCTGGAAAAGCGCCCAAGAAGGACGCGCTCCCAGGAGCCACTCGACCGCAAACTGCGATAAAAGGAGGACAGTCATGGCGCGCCTTGAAGAGTACGCAAGCAAATACCAAGATATTCGTATGCAACGACGTAATGGCATCCTGGAAGTGACTTTTCATACCAAGGGCGGACCGCTGCAGTGGAACGAGAGCGTTCATCGCGAGTTTGCCTATGCCTGTACTGATATCGGGGCGGACCCGGAGAACAAGGTCGTCATCCTGACTGGGACAGGCGAGGTTTTCTGCGCCGAAGTCGATTTCCGCAGCTTTGGTGCGCTCGGGACGCCTCAGGGGTGGGATAAAATCTATTGGGAGGGAAAACGGCTGTTAATGAATTTGTTGGACATTGAGGTGCCGATGATCGCCGCAGTCAACGGTCCAGCTTTAGTCCATGCCGAGATTGCGGTGTTGTGCGATATCGTGCTGGCGGCGGATAACGCAGAGTTCCAAGATGCCCCGCATTTTCCGGGCGGTACCGTGCCTGGTGACGGCGTACACCTGGTTTGGCCGTTGGTGCTGGGGACGAACCGGGGCCGGTACTTCTTGTTGACTGGCCAGAAGCTGTCTGCTCAAGAGTCCCTGAGCCTCGGCGTTGTGAGCGAAGTAGTGCCGCGTGCGCAACTCCTGCCCCGTGCCTGGGAGTTGGCCGAACAACTAGTGAAGCAACCGCCGCTGACTTTACGCTATGCCCGAGTGGTCCTGACCCAGCGGCTCAAGCGCCTAATGCTGGACGATCTTGGCTATGGGCTGGCCTTGGAGGGGTTAGGTGCACTT
>JACQEL010000068.1 GCA_016200595.1 Deltaproteobacteria bacterium | reverse complement strand
AGCCGCGACCCTGCATCGGCTTTTGGAATACCAGCCAGGGACGGGGACCTTCGCGCGTCACGCCGAGGCGCCTCTGGATACTTCACTCCTTGTCGTCGATGAAGCGAGTATGGTTGATCTGTCCTTGGCTGACCACCTGCTCGAGGCGCTGCCTCTTGGCGCTCGGCTCGTGCTAATTGGCGATACCGATCAGTTACCCAGCGTCGGGCCGGGGCAGGTCCTCGCCGATATCATTGCCTCTGGCATCGCCCAGACCGTGCGTCTCTCGCAATTGTACCGCCGCATTGAAGAAAGTCTCATCACTGTTAACGCGCACCGTATCCGCGCGGGTGAACTGCCGCAATTGGCTCCCGATCTGCGAGCGGACTTCCGTTTTATCGAAGAAAAAGATCCTCAGCAGGCCATCGATCGAGTGGTGGACCTCGTGGCTGAAGAAGTGCCGAGAGAAACCGGCCTGGACCCACTGACTGATATCCAGGTTCTTAGCCCGATGAATCAAGGAGCGTGTGGCACCCTGGTCCTTAACCGCGCGCTGCAGCTACGGCTTAATCCCGACGGCCATGGAGTACAACTGAATCCTGACACTCAGTTCCGTATTGGGGATCGCGTGCTCGTCACCCAGAACAACTACCGACTCGGGCTGTTTAACGGAGAGGCGGGGATCCTCGCGTATGGTAACCCGCACAAGCACCTCGCGGTGGTGGACACGGGCAAAGACAGAGCCGTGTTCGTCGGTCGTGAACTTGCAGGACTTACCCTTGGTTACGCAGTCAGCGTGCATCGAGCTCAAGGCGGAGAATTTCCGGTCGTGATCCTCCTGCTCCATGATGTGCATGCGCCACTGTTGCAGCGGACCCTACTGTACACCGCCATCACGCGAGCGAAGAAGCTCTGTATCATTGTTGGCACTTCGAGTGCGCTCGCTCGGGCTGTGGAGAGCGTACAGTCGCTGCGGCGCTACACGGGACTCGCCGGGGCGATTCAGCAGGCACTGCCATCCTCAGGTGCAACCAAGCTTTCTGATCAGCAGCGAGGCTGAGCACGTGTAAGGGACCGTGATGTTATCAAGACCTTTATCTCCCACCTATGCGCGGCGGTGTTTAGTTGCCCTGCGCAGCTTTGCCCAACCCGGCGATGGCATCGTAGCCCTTTGTCCACGTTTCGATCCGGCAGCCAGGTGTGGTCTCTGCCAGCGCCCGGCTATTTATCGCTGTTTTCCCATTCAGAATACGCGGACTGAAGTCGTGCTGGTGCTCGAGGTGGAATGTATTCAGGCCTACCGTCTGCTGGCGAAGCGACTACGCCGGGGAAAAGAAAATTATCGTGATGCCGGGACCATTCCGGCTATTGTCAAACGCTATGGACACCGTGGCGCATTAACGGAGGCCCAAGTACTTGATTTGCTCTCGGCTGGTCGGGCGCATCCAGGACCTGGGCGTCAGCGACGAGGAGGCACGGCAGACCGTTCTCCGGCTTCGTAAGCATTGCTCTCCACGAAGACCCTACGGGATCGTGGCAAGTAGGAGAGACCGGACGCCCTACGGCCTCTCTCACGCATTACTGCAGGGCAACCTCAACCCTCGCTTCAAAGGTCGCCTGGCCGGCGGAGAAGCCAAACAGATCTACTGCCGCATCTGGCAAGACTGCTTGACCGGCAGTCAGACCATTCAGGCCGTCCCAGCCATCGCGCATCCATACCGTTCCGACCGGGATGTGGTCCGTGACCCGAGCCCGAGCATTGCAAGTGCCCCGCCCGTTGTAAATGCGGATGGCAGCTCCATCCTGCACGCCACGCACACCGGCATCATCAGGCGAGATCCACAGGTAGGGCTCAGGATCAAGGTGCGCTAGGGTAGGGAGGGCCCGACCATGATCGTAGAAACTATGGAAGTGCGTCAGGGTGCGCCCCTGACAGAGGGTCAGAGGATACACTGACTGCGACGGTTCTGTGTGGACAGGAAGCGGTGGCAATCCCAACGCCTGCGCACGAGCAGAAAAAAACTCGACTTTCCCAGAAGGGGTGTGGAAGCGAGCGTCAGGATAGGCAATATGCGAGACCTGCAGAGGGGCAATGCCCCCGCGCTGGCGTAACGTCGCTACTGTGGCGTGTCCAGTGCAAGGGTGATCCAAGAGCGCATTGATGACACTTTCTTGGGAGTCCCACGGATAGAAGTCGGAAAGCTCCAAGCGCTGCGCCAAGCCTTGCAAGATCTGACTCAGTGGCCGGGTTTCGCCTGGTGGTGGCAGCACCTGCTCCATGAGATACAGGTGCGTATTGGTCGCCTTACAGCCGAGTTCTTCCAACCATGCGGTGCTTGGCAAGATGATGTCGGCAAAGCGGCGCGCCGTATCGTTCATGAACACGTCATAGCTCACGACCAAGTCAGTACGACCCAGTCCTGTGGCCACCTGCTCGCTATCCGCAAAGGAGGACAGCATATTGGTGCCAAACAAGAGCAGCACTTGCACCTGTCCCTGACATAACGCCGCCGTGATCTGCGACATCTGACTCGGAATGTAGTTCCCTGGCGGGCGCCGGTCCTCAGCAGTAATGGTCGCCAGAGCCTGGCCATGGCTCGCACTGCCATGCCGTGGGCCAAAGCCCCCGCCTGCTATGCCGAGGTTCCCGGTCAGGGCGGGCAAACAGGCGATGGCGCGGCCCGCGTGCCAACTGTTGGTTCCCTTGTGCATGGAGCTGCCACCCAGCACAATCATGGCGGGATGCGTGGTGGCATACCGGCGCGCCAGGGCGACAATACGCTCTGCCGCAATACCGGTGACTTCAGCCGCCCAGGTTGGAGAATACGCTCGCACATGGGCAGCCAATGCCTCGAAGCCAACCGTGTGCTCACCGACAAACTCGTGGTGATACCGTCCCTCCTCGATAATGACATGCATCAGAGCCAGAGCTAAGGCCGCATCCGTCCCCGGCCGCAGCAACAGCACCTCGTCTGACTGCGCCGCCGCTTCGCTCTGCCGTACATCGACAGTGACCACATATGCCCCCCGCCGCTTTGCCGCCACGACATGCCGGGCGGTATTGGGCTGGCTCGCCAGGTTGGCGCCCCAGAGGAGCAGGAACTGCGCGTGCTGACCCATATCCTCCTTGGTGTTGGTTTCCAGGACTCCGGTCACGCCGAGCCCAAAGGCGCCCAGTCCCCAGCAGATCATCGTCGGGTTCCACCACTGGCAACCATAAAAGTTGGCGAAGCGTCGCAAGAGGTGGGAATTGATCCGTGTCCCGTAATTGGTACTGAAGACACCATGCCCGGCCCAGATGCCAACCGCTTCCCGTCCCGCGGCGTGCATGCGGGCCACTATCAGGTCGAGCGCTTCGTCCCAACTTGCCTGCCGCCAGGCATCGGCGGTACGGCGATGACGGATCAGGGGGTAGGAGAGGCGCTGCGGATTATCGAGAATCTCCTGAGCAGCCTGTCCGCGCACGCACAGGAAGCCCTGACTATCGGGATTCTCCGGATCCCCACGCACGCCGACCACACGCCCCTGGACGACATCTACCAGCATGCCACACAGGGTTGGATGGCAGTTCATCGGGCACATAGTGCGGATCGCGCCTTGTTGACGGGTCTCCATAATGACTTCTCCTTCTTGTGCACCGCACGCGATGCGTGTTCCAGCCCATCCCCGTATCACTTCACAACCTCCCGCAGAACCTCAACGGTAGGTCATCCCCCTCGCCTGAACAATAGAGCAACGTATACTGCCCGGCCAGGAGGTATCTGCAATCTAGGAAATTTTCCAGATTGAGGGCGTTATCTGCATTGTATACAAGGCACAGAGGTGTACCCTTTAGAGCAAATTTCAGATGGATTTATCCAGGCTTATCTGCGGCTCATGCTTCGACAAGCTCAGCACGAGCGGGTTTTCCTCACGCGAGGGGGGGGTCCGTTCGCCCTGAGCCTGTCGAAGGGTGAACACATGGGGTAAAGGCAATTGATAACCACTCTAGCAATCCCGACACTGATATGAGACTCTCCCAATCCCCACTCGACCGGCGCACGCGGTCCGGTCGCTATGTTCTGTTGTCCATAACTGGGCTGCTTCTCGTGGCTCTCCTCATCTTTGCCGTATACTGGGGACCTACGCTGTGGCCGATCCTGAGTGACCGGACGCGATTCCGCGCCTGGATTGAGAGTTATCAATCCTACGCGGCAGTGATTTTCATATTAGTGCAGTGCGTGCAGGTGTTGCTGTTTTTTATTCACGGAGAAGTGACACAGTTGGCCGGCGGCTACATTTTCGGGATATGGCAGGGCTTATGGCTCAGCTATCTTGGGATCACACTTGGTTCCGTAATGGCCTTCTATCTCGCGCGACTCTTCGGCCATGCTGCCGTCGACCTGCTTATTAGTCGAGAGACACTGCGGAAGTTCGATCGTGTCGTGTACGGCAAATCCGGCTTCTGGCCGATGTTCATACTGTTTTTGCTGCCAGGAATACCCAAGGACCTCCTGTGCTACATCGCCGGCCTGACCCCGATGCATGTGGTGACGTTTCTGCTCATCTCGATCATCGGTCGGTTTCCCGGAGTGATCCTCTCGTGCCTCCTTGGCGCTGGCTTGGCCGAACGCAATTGGCGGGCCTTCGGGCTCACAACTGCTATTACCCTCGGATTGATCGGCATCGTGTACCTATTTCGCGAGCGCATCGAGCGGTTTCGCAAAACCTACTTGGTAACCGAAGAAGAAACGGAGTTGCTTGGGACACCACGTCGGATACGCAAGCGCGGGCCCCGTCCGGTGGGCGCGACAAAGGATTCTTCCTCAGGAAGACCTTCTGCTTGAAGCAAGTTGCGGCCTACTGCTACGGTGACGCTACCCTGGATAGTAAGCGTTCAGCTATTAGCTCTCAGCCGTCAGCCAGACAAAGGAATCTAAGAGAGTCCAACCAACTTCTCACGCGCGGAAGCCTCGCCTGCCGACAGAATCTCCTTGTTTT
>JACQEL010000925.1 GCA_016200595.1 Deltaproteobacteria bacterium | reverse complement strand
GGTCCGCCAGTGCGAGCGGTGGGCACGGGCAGGCAAGCTACTCGTGGCACCCCGAGGGTAGGGTGCTCCCTCTGAATCCGGATCTTGGCGTGTTCCTTATATAGTACTCTGTAGCGGGATGCAGTACCATTTGTTAAGCATTCTTTAGAGTCTATGAACTTTCTGGGGGGAGTACCCAATGGAAGAGCTCTACGAACTCCGCCACTATATTGAGGCTGGGAAATATCAAGAGGCGCTCGGACTGTTGGCTGAGATGGAAGAAATGAGCCGAGACGATAAGATCAATAGGATCTCCAGCTTTATGGAAGTGTTGTTGCTTCATCTGATCAAACAGGCCGCTGAACAGAGAACGACCCGCTCGTCGGAGGTAGCGATCCGCAATTCCCTCCATCAGATCGTCCAGATTAATAAGAGGCGGAAGGCCGGATGGTATCTGACAAACGCAGAGCTCGGTGCCGCCTTACAAGAAGCCTATGAACCCGCGCTCGACACTGCTGCTCTGGCGGCTTTTGGGGGCAAGTATACGCTCGAAGAAATCAACTCCATGATTAATAAGGCGGCGATTATCAACTCAGCGTTTGAGAAGATCGTACAGCCATCAGAGGCAACGTCGCCCTGACGTTTTGCTTCCAGCTAGCCATATCAAAAAGAGTTAGGAGGAGGGGAGGAGGGATCAGGCTTTTCCCTCTCCACTCGTCAGCAACAGGAGTGGGAGTAGGCGAACATACGGATCAACGTGGTAAAGATATCGACTGCAGAGAGCAATCGTGGACGATGCCAAAAAGACGCGTCGTCATTTCTCCAGATTTCAAAGTCTGACCTCTCCAGTTATAACTTCTTGTTTTTCTGTCTGCCATCCGAAAGGGGTGAGATTTTGCTCTTAAGGGGATGCAAGGGTCAGGTCTTGCAATAACATGTCCCTAGAACTTCAGATGGTGTAGTAGAGGAGGCGGTGCTTGATTGCAAGACCTGACCCCTTTTAACCCCCGGAAGTGACGGCAGCCATGAAACGCATCACCCGAGAACAGCAATTACAGCAGGCAGCATGAGAATGGGATACTCATGCTGCCTGGTTTAGCGCGACAGGTTCCAGAGGATTAGATATAGCGGAAGTATAGCTAACCCGAAACAAACCCACCACACTATCCAAGCAAGCTTTTCCCGCCGGTATAGTACTAACCCAGCAATGAGACATTGCAGGAGAGGAATGAAGAAGACTCCCCAAGAAGGTGGGTAGAATACCGCATTTAGCAGCATGATAGGTGGAGCAGCCAGCAGCGCCCTTATGGAATGCTGCTGAATACCATGCGCTGACAGCGCTAGACTGAAAATTGCAAGGACAAGGATCATGAAACGATCAAGTATGCACTCAGAAGAGCCGAATACGGACCATACTCCCAGTGCCACCACCAGTAGTCATATCCGCTGTCTGATCGTCCACACATCTGTGTCTGATGGATGATCAACGTCGGATTATTCGGACGCTTCGGCAATCCTGGTGGAAAATCAATGTTTTTATACTGAACCTTAAAACCGTGACACGGTTCCCATCCCGTAATCCACGACTGGTACCACCAGACCCCCAAATTCACGGTCCAGTCAATATACCAGTGAGTATTCACTGGTGTAGGACTCACCGCATGTGGTGCATCATAATACCAATTCATACCAATATTCCCCAGATTATCAACCCACCAAGAGATCTGTGTCTGAGTTGATGTAACCCTAAACTTCTGTGGTGGCGGATCAATGCCAATAATGGCTATAGATCCCCACCAATTACCTGGATTCAGCCAACCTACTTTCCTCAGTAATGAGTAACTTGGAACTCTCCATACTGCAGGAACGAATGAAGATCGATCACTACTACGATCCTCCAGGTCCGGTCGCTCTGGAAATGGAGGGACCCCTTTCTGTTCATTACCAGAAGGTGGCAACTCCTCTGGCACCATGGGAGTAGCCTTATACGTTCTTTTGTTAGGATCCACTTCAATATGCCATTGTTGTGTACCTTCACCAGGATAATGTGTACCATGTCCACCTATCCTAATACCTTTGCGGTCCCGACGATAATGGACGCCTCCAGGTATCTCAACACTATTTGCGGATGGAGCGAGATCGAAATCTTGCTCGATATCCTGCCTATTCTGCGGTGGTCCATTAGCATAAGTTGATATCGGTAACGCTAAACAGCCCACCACGGCTAAGACAGCAGTTTTTGTATAAGACATGTTATCTCCTTCTTGTTAATATGTTGCTACCCTTTGCTGCTAGTCCCTTACAAACTAAACTTTACTAACGAGAGACGAATCCAAGCTCTCAGGGTTGGGCTGCAAGCCATACAGTCCCTGGCCATCACCAAGCTCAAGTGATTGAGCAATATGCAAAGCTTGCCTCCGACAATCCCGCGATGCTTGGATTTCCCTTTGCGGTCAATTTGCTTGGCACTGCGTTCTTCAAGTGCGTAACTTCTAAGATCCTTTTGGGATCATTCTCATGACCAGGGCGGTGCCCGGCTCATCGGCTGCTCCTCCCTTCTCGCCGGCTGGCGATGATCGCAGTGGTTGGGAACTCTACACCAGCCTCAGCATCGCGCACCATCCCGGAAAACCGTGAAAATGCGCGCGAAAAACCGTGAAAGTGGCCTCCCGGAAACCCAGGAGGAGATCCCGGAAACCCGTGAGGCAAAATCACGGAAATCCGGGATAGGAACACCCGGAAGGAGCAGTGGCAAGGAGAGAAGAAGGGGGGCTTAGTACAATGCGCCACAAATACGCCCCCAGTTCCGCACGTCAGCAGTACGGGTCCCTTCCTCCCCCGTGAAGGAAGGTCAGGAAGAAAAGGTGTCCGGCAGGAGCACGGCCCATAACCCCCTCATCCTGGCCCTCTCCCACAAGGGGAGAGGGGACCCAAGGGCGATACGATGGGACAACCCATGCCGTAATTGTGGCGGGCAGTATTTAGCAGTCAGGCGGCACTAAGCCCAGGCGTATGGCAGCACGTACCAAGCCAGCCAAGCCACGCACCCTCAGGCGCTTGATCAACTGGCAGCGGTGGGTCTCGACCGTGTGCTCACTGAGGTGTAGCCGGGCGGCGATCTCTTTGCTGGTCTGCTCCTCCGCAATCAACTGCAGAATCTCACGTTCACGCGGCGTCAACACGACGCCCGGGCTGGATGCATTTGCTCCTTTCTCTGCCTTGCCGTGCAAGTGGCGCCGGTAGTCGGTCAGCACGTAGTGTGCTACCGCGGGGCTCAGATAGGTCTCGCCCCGTGCCACTGCCTTGATTGCCAGTTCCAAGTCGGTCTTGGCGGCATCTTTTACCAGATACCCCGCTGCGCCAGCATGTACAGCTTGCTGCACGTACTGCTCGTTGGCGTGCATGGACAAGATGAGCACCCGCACCTGTGGATGTTCCTGCACGATCTGTGCGGTGGCTTCCATGCCATTGAGGTCTTTCATGGTAATGTCCATGAGGATGATATCGGGGTGGGTGGTCTTGAGCAGTTGCAACACCTCACGGCCCGTGCTCGCTTCTGCCACCACTTCCACTCCGGCGACCTGTTCCAGGATCGAACGAATCCCCTCGCGCACCAGGGTATGATCGTCAGCCAGTAACACGCGGATCGGTGTCATCATGCGTCTCCTGTTCTGCGCACCCTCTTTGCTATTTTTTCTGCGCGGGCAGTGAAGGGAGAGACTCACGGGCTGTCTCTTGATGAGTCTGGGATACAGATGAGTGCAGGGGAACACGGGCGCATACTTCGGTTCCGCCCCCTGGGGTGGAACGGATTTCTAGGCGCCCTTCGACAAGCCGGAGCCGCTCCTTCATGCTCAGTAGGCCCAGGCTCGCTCCTTGGCGGGCTCGCGCCAGAGCCGCAGGGACATCAAATCCTATGCCATCGTCACGGACGCAGAGGGATAGGGTCTCGTCATGTTTTTGCACCTCGACCCAGACCTGGTGCGCCTGGGCGTGCCGCGCCACATTGGTCACGGCTTCCTGCATGACGCGGAAGCAGGCGGTCTCAATGAGCGGGTGAGGACGGGGCTCGAGAGGGTCCGCGGCGAGGTGCGCGACCAACCCAGCTTGTTGCGCCTGCCGCTGCACATACCAGTCCAGCGCAGCTTCTAGCCCCAGTTGATCAAGCATCACGGGGCGCAAATTAAGGGAGAGCGCGCGGACCTGCCCTAAGAGGTCGTCTACGAGCTTGATACTATGCTGCAGGCGCTGGGCGACTATCTCAGGAACTCCTACTATCAGTTGCAACCTGAGCTTGAGTGCGATCAACGCCTGGCCGAGGTCGTCGTGGAGTTCGTAGGCAAGGCGGTGACGTTCAGTCTCTTGCGCCTCGAGCAGCTGACGGGAGAGCGTAGCCAACGCGGCCTCGGCGCGCCTGCGCTCGGTGAGATCCCGGGCCACACTCAAGATCACCGTGCCTCTCCCATGTTCTGACAAGGGAGTGGCGTTGACCTCGAACTCTCGGGTCTCTCCCTGCGCATTGCGCGCCCAGACTTCTAGTCCTCTTACCGTGTGGCCCTGCTGCAAGGCGGTAAAAGCCTGCACGACTTCCGCATGATTAGTGCCGGCAAAGAAGTCGAGAAAATGCCGCTGCTGTAGCTCTGCCAGAGCTAACCCCTGCCACTCCAGCAACGCAGGATTGGCCTCGAGCAGTTTTCCGTCACTATCGGTCAAGTAAATGACATCGGGGCTGGCGGCAAAGATTGTGCGGTATTTGGCTTCGCTAGCCTTGAGGGCAGCCTCGGTCCGCTTCTGCGCGGTGATATCGAGGACCAAACCTTCGTAGCCGATGACCTGACCCCGGGCCTTACGAAGAGTGCGAGCGTACAGACTAAGGAATTGTCCATAAATAACCGTAACAACTCGGTGTTGGATCAAGTAAAGCGTGTCTATGCGACGAGAGAGCATAGACACGGTTATTCGACAGCGATTTTCCGATCTGGTGCCGCTTCTCAATGAACGGGACCGGCGG
>JACQEL010000924.1 GCA_016200595.1 Deltaproteobacteria bacterium | reverse complement strand
TGTCTGGCCCGATGGCTGTCAGCCCGCCATCAACTACCAGCGCTTCGCCCGTCACAAAACCTGCGTCGTCACTCGCTAAAAATAGCGCAGCACCCGCGATGTTTTCTCCCTTGCCATGGTCAGGCCACGGCTGGAAACCGGCAAGAGACTTTGCCGCTACTTCAGGATTTCCCTGATCGGTCAAGCCAGTGAGAATTCCTCCCGGACAAATCGCATTGACGCGAATTCGGTCCGGCGCCAACTGCACTGCGGCTGCACGGGTGAGATTGATGACCGCCGCCTTAGCCGCTGAGTACACCAAGGGTCCTGATCCGCCACTGAGTCCCGCGGTCGAGGCCGTGTTGATCATGGCTCCGCCCTGCCCTTGCTGGCGCATCACGCGCGCCGCATGCTTAATGCCGAAGAACACGCCTTTCACCAGTACAGCAAAAGTATAATCCCACTCCTCTTCTTCAATATCCCATACCGGCCCAATGACCCCACCGATACCAGCATTGTTGAAGACAATGTCGAGCCGACCGAACTCTGACACGGCGCAGTCAATCATCGCCTTAACGTCGGCTTCCTTAGCCACGTCGGTGCGAATGAAACGAATTTTATCGGCATGTCCACGGTTGGTTGCGAGCCCAACGGTATTCTTCCCGTTCTGTTCGTTGAAATCCGCCACCACCACACGAGCGCCTTCAGCGAGAAAGCGCAGAGCCGTGGCTTGTCCCATGCCGCTCGCCCCACCGGTAATGACGGCTACCTTGTCTTTAAGTCTCATCGTTTTTCCTCCAATCTCTTCTTCTTCGGCCCTATGAGCCGTATGCTCTGGTATCGCATCCCCCGTAGAATCTCCAGACCGCGGTACTGACGAAGCACAAAAAAGTAGGGGCGAGTTTGCCACCCGCCCCTACAAAGTCTACGACTATGTTGCAGCGTTTTTCTTATGCAGTCGGCCGCAGCACTTGTCCAGGCATTGCCCCCGTATGTTTTCCTTCTTCGTACAACACCTGACCATTAACGACCGTGAAGCATATGCCTTTGGCAGGCATGACCAAGCGACGGCCACCACCAGGCAGGTCGTGACGCATCTCTGCCCGTTTTCCTGAACCGATGGTGTTGTAATCAAAAATCGTCACATCCGCCGCCTTGCCAACAGCCAGGGTTCCTCTGTCCTTGAGACCAAAGAACTTGGCAGGCTCGGAGGTGATACGCTTAATAGCATGTTCTAAGGTCATGGCGCTCTTGTCGCGTACCCAGGTCCCGATCAGATAGGTGCAGTAGCCAGCATCGCAGAGCATATCGACATGGGCACCGCCGTCCGACAAGCCGATCATCGTACGTGAATCGGTGATCAGCTCAGGAATGCGCTTCTCGTCAGCGTTGAAGATCTCCATGGTAAACTGAATGTTGAGGTTGTCCTCTATGGCCAAGTCAAGGAAGGTATCGAGCGCGTCTTTGCCCCGGTCTGCGGCGATCTGTGCTACGGTCTTCCATTCGAGGGATTTCATCGCCGGGTTGGTGACCTCTTTGACATTCAGCCGTCCCCACAAGGTCTTGTCGGAAAAGATGCGTGGTTCCTGCAGCGCCTTGCGGAAGGCCTGCCGGAAGGCTGGCTCCCGGTAGAGGTTCATCTGCACTTCCACCGGTTGATTGAACGCCGGTTTCCACGACGGCATGTTGGAAAAGATAAACGGATTGCGCAGATCGATCTGTATGATCAGCGGTCGGCAGGTCACCTGTGGGACTGCGCCGCGCTTGAGCAACGATTCGGTCTGATGCAGGGTTTCAAGACAGATTTCAGGCTTGTCGTCGCGGTTCAGCAGCGCCAACCACGTCACTGGCCGGCGACTTTCCGTCACGAGCAGATTCAGTAAGTCATAATCGCTCTCAGACACAACCCCAGGAGAATCATTGAGCGCGAGTTCAATCGTCCCGCGACCGAGTTCCTGCAGCACGTTGCAGTACGCAGTAATTTCCTCGCGGTTGGCGAGACGGCAGGCCAGCGGTCGGCCTTGATAGCCAATATGCTGCGGACCATTCGTGGTCGAGAAACCCAGCGCACCCGCCAGCAGCGCTTCTCGCAACAGGTTCTTGATCTGCGCTCTTTCCTCCGGCGTCGCTGCCCGATCCATCGATTCCTCTCCCATCACGAAGTGACGGAACGGCGTGAGCGGTGCCATGAAACCGACGTTCAGACCAACCCCGCGCTTCTCAGCGGCATTCATATACTCCGGGAAACTCGTCCAATCCCAGGTCACACCTTTCGCCAGCACATCGAAAGGAATGGACTCAACGTTGACCAGGTCCCACGCCGCAATCTCCCGCGCCTCGGGCCGACAAGGTGCCAGACCGACGCCGCAGTTGCCCATGACCAGGCTAGTGACGCCGTGCCAGGATGAGCAGGTAAACAGTGGGTCCCAACAAATTTGCGCATCGTAATGTGTATGCGGATCAACAAAACCAGGCGAAACGATCAGATCAGACGCATCGATGACACGTGTGGCACCGTCTGACACTTTGCCGATCGCTGCAACTTTTCCTCCGGCGATGGCCACGTCCGCTCGGACAGGCGCGGCGCCGGTTCCATCAACAACCATTCCATTCTTAATAAGTACATCGTATGACACTGTTGTCTTCCTCCTTTTCGGATGGCAGCAAACTTGGTGAGTACTGTATCGTCAATTGCGGTTGAGGGAAAGAGCTTGCTCGGCGCCACGGGGATGGCGCGATGATTTTTCCATTCACGCCCTTGTCGTTTCATTCCTTCCTGAGATAGAGAGGAACAAGCAAAGAGTGAAGGAGGATTGTCTTATGGCCTGGGATTTTGAAACCGAACCGGAATTTCAGAAAGAACTCGACTGGATCGGGCAGTTTGTCCGCAATGAAGTTGAGCCATTAGAGCATGTTCTGGGGAGCCCGTATGACGTCCAGAATCCGCTCAACCAGAAGCTCGTGCGACCCCTACAAGCCGAAGTGAAAAAACACAAACTCTGGGCCTGCCACCTCGGTCCAGAACTTGGTGGACCGGGGTATGGTCAATTGAAACTGGCGTTGATGAACGAGATTCTCGGGCGGGCACGTTTTGCTCCCATTGTCTTCGGCACCCAAGCGCCGGATACGGGCAATGCCGAGATTTTGGCACATTACGGCACCGCTGAGCAGAAGAAAAAATTCTTAGAGCCACTGCTGAATAATGAGATTGTCTCCTGTTTCTCCATGACCGAACCGCACGCCGGCGCCGATCCCAAGATGTTTAAGTGCCGGGCTACGTTGGATGGAGATTTCTGGGTCATCAACGGCGAAAAGTGGTTTTCATCCAATGCCCGTTTTGCCTCGTTCCTCATCGCCATGGTGGTGACTGACCCAGATGCACCTCCCTACCAGCGTATGTCCATGTTCTTGGTGCCAAGCGATACCCCAGGCATTAACATCCTTCGCAATGTTGGCGTCGGAACGGAACACAGCGGTGCCGGCGACCATGGCTACCTCCGTTACGAGGATGTGCGCGTTCCGCGAGAAAATTTACTCGGCCAACGCGGCCAAGGCTTCGAGGTGGCACAAACCCGTTTAGGCGGCGGTCGCATTCACCATGCCATGCGCACGATGGGCCAGGTCAAGAAAGCGTTCGATATGATGTGCGAGCGTGTGCTGTCGCGCGAGACCCAAGGGGAAGTCCTGGCCAACAAGCAGATGGTGCAAGAGCAGATCGCCGACTCGTGGATCGAGATGGAACAGTTCCGCCTGTTAGTGCTGCGTACTGCCTGGCGGATCGACAAGTACAAGGACTACCGCAAGGTCCGGAAAGACATCGCGGCAATCAAAGCGCTGATGCCCAAAGTCTACCACGACGTTGTCTATCGAGCCCTTCGTCTCCATGGTGCCCTCGGACTGTCGAATGAGATGCCCTTCTCCTCACAGATTGTTGACTCGTTTATGACGAGTCTGGCCGATGGTCCAACCGAAGTCCATAAAGTCACGGTCGCGCGCCAGGTCCTGCGAGAATACAAACCAACGGCGGGGTTGTTCCCCACCGGGCATCTACTGACCCTGCGGGATAAAGCCATCGAGAAATACGGCAAGTTATTAGAGTTGGAGATTGGCAATCAATAGGGTCCGGTTTCACAAATGCACAGTCGCTAATGTTGTCATTCTGAGCGAAGCGAAGAATCTCGGAAAAAGACGAGACCCTTCGCTGTGCTCAGGGTGACACAATTTCTTGTGCTGGTCGTGTGTGAGTTGCGCTTGCTCTCACCCAATCCGCGCACTCTGTCCACCGTCCACCGGCAAGATCACCCCGGTAATAAATCTAGCTTCATCAGAAACGAGAAAGAGCGCCGCGTGGGCGATGTCCCACCCGGTGCCCATCTTGGCGCCTAACGGGACTTGAGCGTCTCGCTCTCTGATCAGTTGATCTTTAGCAATACCACGCGCTTTGGAGATACCCTCGATAGCCATAGGGGTATTCATTAATCCCGGCATGATGGCATTCACACGAATCCCATACTTGGCATTCGCCAAAGCGAGTTGGTGAGTGATGGCGTTCACCCCCGACTTAGAGATCCTATATGCTAGCAATCCGCCAACCGAACACACCGCGGCAATCGACGAGATATTGAGAATGGAACCGCTTCCTTGCGTGCGCATCACCGGGATCACATGTTTGCAGGTGAGGAACACGCTTTTCATGTTCACGCTGAGAATGCGATCCCACGCGGCTTCTTCGAGATGGGTCACATTGGCATCCCCGTCCCCGATCCCGACGTTATTATGTAAGATGTCGATCCGGCCAAAATGATCGACACAGGTTTTCGCCAGATTCTTGCACTCATCCTCTCGCGTCACATCTGCCTGAAAGGTGAGCGCTTCATTCCCCTCCTTGGCAATCATTGCCCGGGTATCCTCAGCTGAGTCAAGGCGGCGGTCTACCAAAAGCACGCGGGCGCCCTCACGAGCGTAGACGATAGCAGAGGCGCGTCCATTACCCATAGTGTCACCCGGTGTTTGTCCGGCGCCGACGACGATTGCCACTTTACCTTTGAGTCGATCAGCCATAGTGTGTTCCTTACATTTGCTCCAATTCCTAATTGGGCTGTGACAGCACTCGTTCGTGCTTCGACAGGCTCAGCACGAACGGTTTGCGAATAGTGCTATAGGACTCCCGTTCGCCCTGAGCTTGTCGAAGCCTGTCCTGAGCCCAGTCGAAGGGGGTGAACGGGAGCAGTTACCCGGCAACGGATAAAAAGCGAAGCAGCTAAGTATTGGCAAACGTCGGCAGCCCTTCATCCAATTGCACACCGAGGGTATTCAGTGCCATAGACACCAGGTTGTATTGCCCGACGGTGAACACGATATCCATCAACTGTTTAGTGTCGTAATGCTTGCTGAGCCCCTGCCAGGTGGCATCACTGAGGTGCGCCTCTTTATGGAGTTCATCAGTAGCCTTGAGCAACAATTGATCTTTGTCATTCCACCCCGTCGCCTCCGGCCCAGCTTTGATGCGGTGAATCTCTTCGTCGGTTAATCCTGACTGCAGGCCGATGCGCACGTGCTGCCCCCATTCGTACTCGGCTTGGCACAGCCAACCAATACGCAAGATCAGCAATTCACGGTCCCGGGCAGAAAGAGTGGACTTGAAGAGAATATGGTTGCCGAAGACTAGCCAGCGGCGCATCAGGTCAGGATGATGGGCCAGGGTTTTGAAGATATTGAAAACTTCTCCGCGTGCGATCATAGGTTTCAAAATGTCCTGAACGGCCTCGTTCCATTGATTTTCTTGCAGCGGTTCAAGGCGTGGTTTCGCGAGTTTCATACTTTCCTCCTTAGGGCTGATTAAAATGCGGCAGGACGTGTTTGCCGAATAGGTTGATCGCGTGCTGCCGTAGAAAACTCAATAACTTATAAGTGGCTCTCTTGCAAAGTAGCGCAAAGCCTAGCACGACCCGCAACCTATCCGCAACCAGACAGGTTGTGAGAAAGAGGGAAGGTAGACGCGAACAGAGCAGCAACGATAGACTGACCTCGCACGGGGGGATAGGGTGAAAGGATAAAGACAAGAAAGTAAAAGGTTTTGCCTCAGGTCTGGCACGCCTTGAAGCTAAGAAGTCATAGAGCTATGCCTTAATAGAACACGAAGACTCAGGGACAATGAGGACAAGAAGCATGGCTATATCCAAAGCTCGTCAGTCTCAGGAATGCGTTGAGGACCCTTTGGCTGCGGAAGAACGGGCGTTTCGTCAGAAACGCGGGCACCTGCTACGATGGTATGAAGGGCAGTTTGTTGCGCTCTATCAAGGACGTGTGGTTGGACACGGCCCGGACGACGAAGAATTAGCACGAGGGATGTTCGAGAAGTTCGGCGACGCCCCTTTCTACATTGTGAGGGTTGAGAAAGAACCAACCGTATATGAGCTACCGTCGCCAGAAATAATCCGCTAACCCTGCCTGCGTATGATCGCAGTTTCAACCCGCCAGCACCGGTTGCTGAGGTTACTATTCTGCACCCGGTAGTCACGGTACGCAGAAGCACCTTGCGTGGGAAGAAGAGAGATAACCTTACGAAAAGAGGGCTCGACCTATGGACACCGTTACGCCGACTCCCTCGCCCGCCACGGTGGCGGCACCCAACTGGCCATCCATCTTTATCCATCCCTCTGCGCATCCTCTGCTAACGGAGAAGGTCCAGGCGACTCTTTCGCACCTTCTCGACCTCTTGGCCGGCGAAGCCCGCGTGCAAGGTGTTCCCGTCAGCAAAACCGAGGTTTGTGGGTTTGGCGATCCCGAGGAAGACACGGACTCGGTAGTCGTGATGCAGTGGGTTGAAGTTTCATCTCAGAGGGCTCTCGCGTACTGGGATCATCTCGGAGCGGTAATGGAGACCTGGACCGAGCAACTTCCCAGAGAGGACGCTGCCATCATGGCGGAGCGGATTGCTGTCGAGGTGCGGTGGGAAGCTGATGCCCGAGCCGCTTGATCCGCTTACGTTTCTACGTGTCGCTCAGGAGCTTGCTCGACAGCGGGATGAAGCGGCACTGCGCACGGCAATAGGCCGTGCTTATTATGCCCTGTTTCTCGTCGCACGTGACAAGACTGGGGTGACCAGCACGCGGGCGGTACACACAGAGGTGATCCGGGCTGTCAGGAAGCGGCCTGGGTATCGCGCTGTTGCCGATCAGTTCGATGCGCTCCGACGGCTACGGGTTGTCGCGGATTATCAGTTGCTCCCGGACGACCCTGCCCTGAGGGATTGGCCGAGTAACTGGGTCAAAGCTCAAGCCCTCATCAACCACATTCTTCCCAAACTGCAAGTGTGGTGAAGACTTGATTGAAGCCATACCAGCGGTGACAGCAAAGCGCAAAAT
>JACQEL010000923.1 GCA_016200595.1 Deltaproteobacteria bacterium | reverse complement strand
GCTCCTACGATCTTGAGCAAGGCGCTCAGGACGCTTGGATCAAAGAGACAGGTGTCGTAGTGAACGCTTCTCAGGTACTCGCTCGGCCTGCGAGTGATGTTCTTCATACTCTGGGGCGCGTTTTTCACGTTGCGGTCGAGTCGGCCCATGTTGTGGGGAAAATACCCGCCACCGTGCGCAACGACGAGCTTGAGCCTGGGAAAGCTTTCCAAGACGCCCTCATAAATGATTGAGGCCATGAACTTCGCCTCCTCTAACGATTGAGCGAGCGAGTTCCACATACCGAATTGCTGAAACCAGGCGCACTTCCCGCCTTCGGGGTGCATGAAGGATACCACACCGAGGTCCTGCGCCGCCTCCCAGAACGGCCAAAACTGGCGGTCGCCGAGATAGGCCCCGCGCACCTCAGACGGAAGGTTCGCTACCCTGAGGCCAAGTCCTACGGCGCGCGTGAGCTCCTGGAGCGCCAAGTTCATATCTTGCAAGGGCAGGACAAAACTTCCGATGATGCGCCGTGGAGCATGGGCCGCCCATTGGGCGATCGTATCGTTCAGGCGTCGGACCAGTGCAAGTTCGACTACGGGCTCAGCCCACGCCGTCGGCTCGAGCACGGTCGCCGATGAGAATACGCTCAGGTCAATCTTAAGCCGGTCCATGTCTTCGATCACCAGGCGTGGATTCTTCATCTTCTCGAAGAGCGCAACGAGGTGGGCGGGCGCCTGATGATGTCCGAAGCCGCTAGCGGGCGAATGGCCACGGCATTGGTCGAACACTTCTTGCACCAGGAAGTGTGAATGAAAGTCGATGACTGGGGTATTATCATTGGGCTGCATTGCGGCCTCCTTCACAGCCAAAAAATTTCAAGCAGCTTGACCCGATGCCGTATAATGATGAAGCTCACTGGCGGGGATGGAGCGCCAGCGGAATCCACGTCCAGTGTAGCGCCTTGTTCGACCCTTCTCTCATATTGCCCCGTTAAGTTCGCTGCGGATTTGGCGCGTGTGCCCAAAACCGCAATGCGGGTGAGGGACGAAAGGCCATGCGCTTTCATGCTTGTTCATCATCGCCCACTTGACTCACTCGGCTTTGGCCTTCCCCGACGAAACGCCAAAATCCAATCGTTGAAATGTTTTCTGCTCAACTCATCTGGCGGATGCACTTCTTCAGGAGAAATGAGCGGCACAGGATCGATGAACTCTTCGCCACGACTCTTCAATGCACATCTCCATTCTTTCTCGACCCAAGGCGATGCTTTTGCAGCCGCAGACCAGAACAGATAGAAAACGTCATTCTCAGGGATGACCCGCCACAAAGTTCGTTCCCAATCCTCACCCGATCTCAGTTTCACAACATCAAGAAACACGTCGAGGTCTGGCGAAATCTTCTGCATTCCCTGAATTCTTCCTGTCACTTCGTCCCGGTCCGGACTGGCATACGACGCGAATGCTTTACGAATGTGATGCAGAGGTTGGGTCGTTGGTGTGGCCGGAGTGACCTTGGCCGCGACGAGCACTTGCAACTGGACTCGTGCAATTTGCAGTCCGCCCTCCCAATGAACAGTCACCAAGCCGCTTTTCACTCCCTCGGTGGTCTCGCTTGGAATGGCAACTTTAAAAGATGCGTTGCCGATTTTTCCTTCCCAGAGGATTACATCCTCCGGAGGATCAACATACAGATCATGGAATTTCAACCGCACAAACAGGGTTGTTCCTCGCTCGATTTTGAACGGCCCTTTCGGGCGAATTACGGGCGGGGAGTCGGCTTGAGGGTGTGCCTGTAGGATTCGGCGTTCGACCTCTGCGCGTTGCCGTTCCAAGTGCGCCCATACATCTACGATGAATGTCGAGCCAAGTTGAGCGGTCGGCGGAGATGCAACCGCAAAGTGCACTCTATCGATTCTCGAAGCGGGAACTTCAGACTATCGCCTTTCGACATGGGCAACGCGATCAGCAGTTCCGCCTCCAAAGACAAGACCACTCACCTGACCGGTCGATCGGGAGGCGGGTGGAAACAAGCTCAATAGACTGCGGACCACTTGTTGAAACGCAGCGGGGTCGTTGTTACTTAGAGCCCGTCTAGCCTGGCCGATAAGAACTTCGCCTTCAACTGCATTTCGAAGCTCTGACTTCCGATCGATGAGGTGCTCCAGATAACCTATCCAAAAACCTGGCTCGTCTTGGAGAGCTCGGGAATGCAGGGAATCGAGCCTTTCCGAACACTTCTTCAGAGCAACAATGCTGCGATGATCGATGGCTGTTGCGGCTGTCCGTTCCAGATCGGCTAGAGCTTCGATTCGCGCGTCTGTCGGTTGGCGGCTTTGTTTGAGGAGGTCACGCGTATGGGCAAGCCGCTGCTTGAAATCTTCAACGGAGACAGGCCACTCAAGCGACTTCTCTAAGTCGTCTGCAATCGACTCCAATTCGTTCAAACGGCTAGCACACAACTCGGAAATGTCCCCCTCCCTCTCAGCGGAGAGCAAGAGCTCCTGGATCTCGGTAACAACGCCGCCCTCCAGGGTTGTCTGTGCCTTTTGTAGCAGCAATGATTGGCCGTGTTCTTTCGCACCCTCCTGAGCAGCCTTCAAACGTGCCTTTGTTCGCTCGAATCGTTCTGAAAGTTCACGACGACTGGGCACTCTTGAAAATAGCGCTAGACTTGTTTCAAACCCGGCGTCCAGAATCGGAATATAAGTGCTCACCCCGAACTGCCGGTACTCGTCGATTTCCACGGTGACTTCCACCTCAGTTCCGGCTGGCAAATCTCGTGCAACGGTCTCAAAGGGGACACTCAATACGCCAATTTCACGATTCCTGTTGGCATGGTCACTGTCGCCTTCAACAAGTGTCAAACGCAACACGTCACCACTTTGTCCTCGCTTGAGTGCCACAGAAGTCCTCAAGGAGATTCTCTGGCGAGTAGGCAGGGCCGTGCCCTTTTCAAAGAGTCCAACAACTCGGTTGCCCTCAAGCACGAGTCCGATGGCATGCGATAATGCAGAAGCAATACAGGCCATGCCTCGAGTGTCTGGAGATTCCGCACCCTCTACGCACGATGCGTTAGGCGTAGGGGCTATTTCGACCGGCAACCGTTGCGATGCAGCAAAAATTGCTGCACCCCGGGCTGCAGCCGCCCTTGAATCAAAAGATGATTCTGGGATTGCTCGCTGTCCGAAGCGGTCCACAAGTCTACGCTGAACAAAGGGCATCGCCGCCATTCCGCCAACCAGAATCACATTGCTAACCTCAGCACCGCTGACGCGAGCATCAGCAAGGACTTGGCTGCAAAGATCGATAGTCTTATCGACAAGCGGTGCAGCTAGGCTTTCTAGACGACTGCGTGTAAGTTCATACTCAAAATCGATCGGACGAGCACTATCATCTTTGTAGAGAGCTGGAACAAAGCCGGTCGTGTCGTGGACTGAAGTCAGGCGGAACTTCGCCTCCTCGGCTTCGGCTTGGAGTTTGGCAAACAGCGCACGAGAAGGTTGATTGCTTGCGGAAACGTCGAGGTCCGGATAGGCAACTCGCAGCGCTGGAACGAAAACGCTCTCAACGACCGCGCGATCGAGGTCTGCCCCGCCGAGAAACGAATCGCTAGCGGACGCGACGACCTGAAATACTCCGTCGCGAGCCCGCAATACGGACGCACTGAAGCGACTTCCACCAAAATCGTAGATAAGGAACATCTTGCCGTTTGCTTCGGACGTGATACCGGCTGCCAGCGCAGCACCGATGGCGTCCTGAAGAAGGAGACAATGCTCAAATCCTGCCGCAGACGCAGCCCGTTTGACCGCTGCCCACTGGGTGACACCCGCATCAGGCGGGATAGTGATCACTACGTTTTTGATTTCTCGTCCAGTAAACCGCTCTGCATCTGCACGTAGTGATTTGAGCAACTCCGCGGCAAGGTCCTCAGGTCTGAAGTGATGAGAAGATCGAGAGAATGTGTATTCGACACCCGTCCCAAGGTTGCGAATGAAGTGAAGTCCGACGTTGGCCGAATCGGTGAAGAGAGCGTGGTGGGCTCTTCGACCAACCACAAAGCAATCCTGCGGGGCGAGCCAAACAGCGCATGGAGTGCGGTTCGCGCCCTCGTGATTCGGGATGATTTCGACAGACCCAGAATGCCAGCACGCCATCTTCGCGCTTGTTGTGCCTAGGTCTATAGCAATACACAAAGTGTCGTCGGTCATGGTGATTCACATTCTTCGGTCGAACGCCGGGCCTGAGCTGCTGCCGGAAGCGGGAGCGAGGTACGAGCGGACGCTGGAGGCAGTCAACTCCAGGCCCGGCGTTCGGCGTGGCCCGGGTCATGGGGTGAAGAAACTATCCGTGGCAATGTGTCTCCCCATAAGCTCGATGTCATTCGCACTTCTGCAAACGTATTCATTGCCGTCTTCACGAACCATGTCTCCCGCCGGCAAGTCGCCAGTGCTGCTGATACAAGGCGCAGGAGGAGCGGGAGGAGGCGTCGTTCTGGACACCGTGATCTTGAACCGAGATTGTCCTGAAACACCTGCGATCGTGTCAGTTCTTGGGTCGTGTGCTACCGTCAGCTCAACTAGGAATCGGCCCGCGAAAAGCCCATCCTTGTAGAGCAGCTCTTCGAGCAGAACTCGGTAGAGGTGCGGCCCAATATTGGCACATTCACCAAGGAAACCACTTCTAGTGGTAAAGCCCAGCACAACGATGTTTGAGCCACTGACGCTGGACACGGTCCCACCCGAGTGGACAGTGAAAGTCACAGGTCGCAAGACGGGGACGGCGACCCCACCCCTTTTCACATCCAGAAGCCATGTCCCCACCAATGGCGCACAGGATGATGCGCTAGCAGTAGCGATGGACCCTGACACTACAGCCCCGACCAAGAGTATGGCAAGGGCTATTTTCTTTCTCAACATGATTCTCCTCCTTTTCTGTCTTCCTGACGTTGCTGACGCTAAGTTCATAGACGAAAATTTCTATACGTTTACGTGGTACTGTACATGATTGTTTCTCCTTCGTTTACCTGGAAGCCGAACGCCTCGCCCTCAGCGGCAAGGCCCCAAATGAGCACTTTCAGGTTCACCCAGAACCGCCACCGGGGCCGCGTCCGCTGCAGGGCGTTTGTTAGACGCGCTCTGCCAACGGGTTGAGCAACTTGATTTCTTCAATCCAACGGAAATCGTCAGTGTTACGAGTTACGAGCGTTCGTTCATGGGCTATCGCCGTGCCAGCAACGATGGAATCGCCCAGGCTCATCTTTCGCCGTTGGCGTAGCTTGATCGCCCACTGCACCACTGCCTCCGACAGCGGTAACCGCTCCGCTGTCTGGAAAAATTGCTCCAAGAATTGCCGATCCTCTTCAGTCAGCTTGTGGTATCCGAGCACCTCGATATAGCTGACAACTGAGATCGCAGGGGTATGGGTTTCGATAAACTGCCGCAAGGCCGCGCGCTCCGGTTGCGCCGCATAGATGATGATGTTGCTATCCAGAAGCATCACGACTCTCGGTCAGGCAATACACGTTCAACTCGTAGCTCGCGTTGCCAGGCTACAGGGTCGGTGATCTCGGCAAAGGTCCCTCGCCGTGCCAGTGCGGCAAGTGCTTCGGCCATCGCTCGCCCGCGTTCGCGCGTGGGTTCAGCCGTCGGTTCCTCCAAGACCGTAATATGGACCTGGACTGCCCCAGACTTCTCCGGCGGCTGTTCGAGCCATTCGACTTGGTCACCGTGAAGGATTGCCTTATAGGTGCGCAACATATAAGTGCTCCTTAATATTGTGTACGGTCATCGTGTCCGCATTGTACTGCGCAGAGGCGGAAAAGTCTGCCTAGCGCGGCTAACGCCTCCAGTCACCGTTTGCTGCCCAAACCGAAACCTTTCAGATTCTCCCCAAACCGCACGCGGGCAGCAATACGGTGAAGTGGCTCGTTAGGCTTCCGAGTCCTGGACGGTGAGAGACGCTTCACTTTTGCCTGCTCCGTTTTACTCTAGTACGCCCTCTGGGCCGCAACGGTCATAGTCCAGCGACGCAGTCCTCCCACAACCGCTCAACCAGCTCACCCGCAGACGGCAGATCTCGAATCGCGCCCACGCCCTGACCCGCGTACATCGCCATGTGCGTGATCATGCCTGTCATTGCCGGTCCTGGAGGAATGGTCTTGTAACGAAGAATTGGATTGCCAGCCTGCGTAGCGACGACATCGCCTTCACCCGGACGTTTTCCGGGCGGTGGGCAACCCGCCGCTTCCCACATCGAAAACGTGGGGTTGCGTAACACCCGATGCGGCGCGTTCGGCCAGCCGTCCTGAAAGCAAACCGTGAAGACCGTGTCCCCCGCATTAGCACGGATCAGCAAGTTCTTGTAGTCGGAGTGGGCACCGGCCTCCTGGGTCGCGACGAAGCGTGTGCCGATCAGCACGCCGGAGGCGCCGGCTACCAGCGCGCGGCGAATCGCTCGTCCGTCGGCGATCCCACCTGCTGCAAGCACAGGCGTCAGGTGGGCAGCCTCAAGCACACGAGGCAAGGTTTCTTGGAGCGGCGTGCTCGCCTGAACGTGACCACCCGCCTCCGTGCCCTGGCAGATGAGATAGTCGGCGCCCAAGTCGAGCGCGCGCCGCGCCCCTTCGGCGCTGGCAATTTGAATGCCCATCTTCGCGCCAGCCGTGCGGATCGCAGCAACGGACTCCTTGGAGGGGATCCCCCATGCGAACTGGATCCCGGGTGCTCCCGCCTCCAGCGCGACGCCGAGCGTAGGCGGATCGAAGGCAAGCAGAAAATTGACGGCGAACGGCCGATTCGTCCCCGCCTTGACACTCGACACCAACGTTCGGACGCGCTCTGGCGCATCGGTGATGATGCCGATTGCGCCAAGCCCACCTGCAGCAGACACCGCGATTGCCAGCTCTGGCGTAGCGATACTGGCCATTCCTGCTTGAAAGATCGGCAGGGTGAGGCCAAAGGCCTTCATCAGCGCGGCCGCGCGAGGGGTTGGCATTGCTGGATTTTGCTGCGCGGCGGCGACAACCGGAATACCGTGTGCACTAACACCGGCAATGACGGCGGTCATGTGCCGTAGAAACTCACGTCTAGTGGACGACATTTAGGATCTCCTATCTGCGCGATGGATGTCAGAGCTATTCCCCCTGACCTTAGGAGCCTACGTCTCTGGCTGGTCGGGATCGAACCGACGTTACACTGGAACTTCCGCCGTTCATGTTTGCCTCACCTTTATGCTTCTAAACAAAATCAAGTGAATCATTATTGAATCATTTCAATCGAAGCCTAACGCTGCCAGTCACCGTTTGCTGCCCAAACCGAGACTTTTCGGGTCCATCCCAAACCGCAAGCGGGTAGCAATACGGTGCAGTGGGTTGGTTAGACGCCGGTATTCCTCCGCTGGTGTTGTCACGGCAGCCTTTTTCGCGATGCTCAGGTGATGAGCTTATCGTACTCGGCATGGGTGCCAATCCAGATCCAGTTGATGTCGCCTGCTTCGTCAATACCCAAGGCTCGATAATGATCGCCAACACGGACTGACCAGAGTTCACCTATCCTCTTGAAATGTAGTGAGGGATGGCGAGGATTGCTCTTGAGTAACTGGTAGTTCTTGTCTGCCAGTTCACGGACTTCGTCAGGCAAGGCCCGATACCGCGCCCAGAACTGTGAGGACGCAACGTGCTTCAAATTTCCCGGGCCTTTCCCGCTTTGAACTCCGCACGTGCTTCCGCGATAAGCCGATCGAGCTTCCCAGCGGCTACGTCGGCCTCAATCTGTTTATCCCACAGCTGATGGTCCAGTTCGATAAACCACGCACGAAACTTTACTAAGTCCTCGGGCGAAAGCTGTAAAACCTGTTGTTCGAGTTGCTCAAGTTCACTCATTTTCAAACCTCCAACCTTGAACTCAGGAGCTAATTCTACGCCTGCTCGCGGTCAGCGTCTAACGCCTCCAGTCACCGTTTGCCGCCCCAACCAAGACCGTTCAGGTGCACCCCGATCCGCAAGCGGGCGGCAATACGGTGCAATGGATAGTTAGATGACATTTACCGCCCTCCCTACGATAATTCTTCTAGGAGCGCCTTGGCATCTTGCAAGTCTTTCGTGTCAAATCCTTCTGTGAACCAACCGTAGATCTCGGCTAACAGCTCGTGAGCTTCTTTCTTCTTGCCTTGTTGTTGCCACAGGCGAGCGAGGCTCGTGGCGGCGCGGAGTTCGAACGACTTTGTCCTCTGTTCGCGGGCTGTGTCGAGTGCGCGTCGAAAACAGGCTTCGGCTTCCGCTTCAATTGCTGCTTTTTGCCGGCGATCCTGCGCTTCTGGATTGCTCCGAGCTTTCGCCAACAGCAGCTCGCCGTTGAGTCGATAAACTTCCTCTTCCCAAAACCGGTCACCGTATTTGGGGCGGATCGTTAAAGCCTCTTTCAAAACAGGCCAGGCTTCTTCGAACTGTCCTGTCTCGATATACGCTTCGAGCTGCAAAGCTAGCCAGTAGTGCATTAGAGCTTCTCCCCCAGTAGCGCGCTGAGCAGCGAGCCCGTAGCGCATCTTTGCGATGCCCTCTTCATAGCGCCCTTGCCCGGCGAGCGCTGAGCCCAACATGATAGAAATCTGCGCGGCAAAATAAGGAAGACCAAACTCAGTAGCAAAGGCTAAAGCGGCCTCACCTCGCTCTTGGGCGGCAGCCCACTCTCGCCGGTGTTGATGGACCTCAACTAGGGTAGCCAACCCGTATGCCGCACTATTGGTGTGAGAGAGGTTTTGGGTCAGTGCAAGAGATTCTTTGGCTGTCGCGAGCGCTTGGTCTGGATAACCCAGCAACCATAACGCTTGCATTGCATGGGCACGACAGCTAACGCCCGGATCACTTCCGTAAAGAGCAGCATGGGACCGGTGCTTCTGAGGGTCATAAAGCGCGATACCTTGTTCTACATGGGTGAGCGCCGCGGGGAACTGACCGATCCATATCAATGTGTGGCCCTGTTGATAGTGCGCTTCGATAAGCAAGTCTGGGTCCTGGCTCTCCTGCGCGACGCGGAACACTTCCTCAGCCAGCTCGTGCGCTTTGTGATACTCCGCTCGCATTGCATGATACAGCACTATACCGCAGAGCACGGGAAAGACGTGCTCCTTATCATTGGTCTGCTCACAAAGTTTCCGCGCGCGGCGGAAGGCATGTTCGGCCTCGGGAGAGGCAACTCCATGCGTCGCGATACGTAACGCGCCTAAGGTTAGCTGGAAGGTGAGTTCTTGCTGGTTGCGCTCTGGCGTGTCGGGCAAGTTCTGAAGCAACTCTAGACCGGTGGTGAGGTGGCTGACCGCTTCGGTATTGGCACTGTGCTGACTCGCGAGTTGGCCTGCCTGCTGCCAGTAGGGAATCGCCCGTTCGATGAGCCCTGCTTCAGTGTAATGACGGGCGACCAATTCAGGTTGGCTCTCGACCGTCTGCAGAAACTTCTCCTCTAGGACCTGTGCAACTTGGCGATGCAACTGCTGGCGGCGGCTCTTGAGCAACGACTGATAGGCCGTATCCTGCACCAGCGCATGTTTGAACAGATAGCGCGCCTGCGGCGGCACTCCACTCTGAAACACCAGCTCGGCATCGACTAACTGTCGTAGTCCCTGGTGGAGTGCTTCTTCCTGTAACGGTGAAACTGCTTGGAGTAACTCGTAGGTGAATTCTCGCCCGATGGTAGCGCCCAGTTGGGCAATCTCTCGTACTGTGGCTAATCGGTCCAGTCGTGCCATCAGCGAGTCTTGCAGCGTAGACGGGATCGCCAGCGGAGGTAGCGGACCGCTCAATTCATAGTGTCCATTAACCTCCTTGACTAAGTCCGATTCCACCACCATCTTGGTGAGCTCTTCAACAAACAGCGGCACGCCATCGGTCTTGCTGGCGATCTGTCGCACGACCTCTTGCGGGAGCGCCTTGCCACCCGTGACCTTCTCCACCATCACTTCTACTTGATTCTGTCCTAGCCGACTGAGCGTCAGCTGACTGAGATAGGAATGCGAGCCCCACGGCGGCGTAAATTCCGGGCGATAGGTGAGCACGGCCAACAGCCGCGTGGTCGGCACTTGATTCAGAAAGAGCGTGAGCAATTCCAGGGTCGAAGGGTCGGCCCAATGTAAGTCTTCCCACGCATAGGTCACCGCCTGCTGCCTGGCCTCCTCACACAACCAGGCCACAAGCACTTCCTGCGTCTTCTCTTTTTGCTTTTGTGGACTGAGAGCGAACGGCAGCACATCGTCGGGTAGCGGCAGTGAGAGCATCGCGGTCAGCAGAGGGAAGGTATCGGCTTGCGGGAAGCGATACCGGCTCAGGGCCTGGTGGAGTTTCTCTAGTTTTGTCTTCGGCCCATCGGTGGGGCTGAACTGGAGCAGACGCTGCACATGCTCAATCACTGGCGAGAGTGCACTATTCTGTGCATACGGGGAACAGCGCAACTCTAGACAGCGTGCCCCTTCGTGTTCAACCGTCTCTTTGAGCGCCTCGACCAGTCGCGATTTGCCAATGCCGGGTTCCCCGCTGAGCAACACAACTTGCCCTGTCCCGTCTTTTACTCGTGCCCACCGCTCTTGTAACAGGCCGTACTCATGCTCACGTCCAATCAATGGGGTCAACCCTCGGCGGACCACGACCTCAAAGCGGCTGTGGGCCTCACTGGCTTTCTCTACTCGATACAAGGTCAGTGGCGTTGTAACCCCTTTGAGTTCAGGGCGTCCACGGTCCTCACACGCAAACAAGCCCTCGATTAAGTGATAGGTCGTTGCGCTGATCATGACTTCATTTGGTTCAGCTTGCCCCTGCACTCGAGCCGCGATATTAGGCGTCTCGCCTAACGCGAGCCGCTCAGTCCGCTCGCCCGCGCCAATCTCGCCCACTACCACTGGTCCGGTATGAATGCCGATCCGCACCTGTAATGGTAGCGTAAACTTAAGCTGGCTGACGGCGGCTACGATCTCCAGTCCGCTGCGCACGGCACGTACGGCATCTTCCTCATGGGCGGCGGGATAGCCAAAGTACGCCAGCACGCCATCGCCCAGATATTGAGCAATATGCCCGTCGTAGCGCGCGATGACCTGGTGACAGGCAGTCTGATAGGCCACCACGCGAGCATGATAGTCTTCGGGGTCGAGCTGTTGTGAGAGGGTCGTGGACCCTACCAGGTCAATGAACATCACCGTCAACTGGCGCCGCTCACCGTCAGTGGGTCTCGCGTCTAGGGTCTGGGGTCTAGTGTCAGAAGAAGCAGGAGGTTTTGAGGTTTCGCTCTTTGTTGCTCCGCCTGTCCAGACCAGCACGTCCCCGTCTTCATCCGTCGCCACACCCTCAGCGCGGATGAGTTCTCCTTTGAGGTCCTCCAAATACTCGTCATCTAGCTCGAAGCGACGTTTCAGGGACCGATAGGTCACTCGGCCTTTGCTCTGTAACAACTCGCGGACTTGGTCCAGTACTTCATCAAAGGTCATGGCACCTCTCCCCTATGACCTCACACCCTGTTCTTGGTCATTTAGCCGGACTGATGGTTGTTTCTGTCATCTAACGCTATGCCGTTGAGCTGCGGCGGGCAAGACGGACCCCTGCGGCACGTCACTGCCAGCTCCGGCCCGCTGTCAGCTCCAACGGCTTGTTGGACTGCGGCCAGCGGCGGTTGCCCTATGGGGATTTGAACTGTCCCCTCAGGCCGCCTCCGGCCAGGACTCCACTCGGGGCGGTGCACCGGCTCGGGGCAGCACTTGCGTGACGACCATTGGCTGCTGACCCACCGGACAGCGCTCCCAGGGGCGGTCGTGGTCACGGGGAGGCGCTGTCTCAACCACTCTCGGCGTCGCCCGCGGCGCCTCCTCCGGCAGCTGCTCCCGGCCCTGCGCCAGCTTCGGCCGCTGCGTACTGGCATACCGCCCCCACGCTCTCACCCTATGCACGCCGGGCACCGGCACGTGCTCGCTCCAGCGGTGCAGAAACTCCGTGACGCTTAGCGTCAACTCCTGCTGCTGCGGCTTGCCGCTGTCGTCCAGCTCGCGATGATTGCCATAGCGAAACGTCACCTGCTGCCCGTCACAGGCTATGAACCGAGGATCTTTAATCGGCCCCCCGCGTCCCTAGCGCGCCAGATATTTCATCCCGCCGCGCCCATGCGGATAGCGCTCGGCAATGCGCATATGCCATTTCTGGCGCGCCGCCTCCACCAGCACCTGCCGCACCTCGTCGTCGGGCCAGTGGAATGGCGCCTGCAGCCGTCCGCTCAGCCACAGCGCTTCAAGGGCGCCGCGCACTTTGCCCCGGAACAGCGCCCGCACCACCGCCACCGGCAGCAGATACCCGGTGCGGACCTGCTGCCACTGTCCGTCCACCGTCAGTCCCCCGCCGCTAATGAGGCAGTGCACGTGCGGATGCAAAGTTAACGTGCGCCCCCACGTATGCCGCGTCGCCAGCATCCCCGGCGTCGCGCCCAGCCATTTCGGGTCCCCGCGCAACGTCAGCAGTGTCTCCCGCACACTGGCAAACACCACCTCGGTCAGGGCCTGACGGTTCCACCGCCACAGCTCGTGGAGTTCGCTGGGCAGGGTGAGAATGACATGAAAGTGAGCGGTGGGCAGCACCTGTTGCTGCCAGGAATCGAGCCACTGGTTGATCCGCTGCAGGCAACACCGGGGGCACGCCCGATGCCGACAGGAATTGTACCAGACCTCGGTGACGTGCCCCGCCGGGCATTGGCGCACGTGGCCCCCGAGCGCGGCCGTGCGACAGGCCATCAGCGCGCGGGCCGCCCGCCACACCCGGCGGGGCACCTGCTGCGCCGCGGCATACGCCGCAAAGCTCGCCTGTAAGATGCTTTGTAACGTCACGGCGGCCATGGTAACCTAACTTAGAGTGACTGCACGCCCTATTTGCGGGCCTTTCATCCGCTATGTCCAACGCTCGCCGTCTCGGGCCGCCGCCCAGATGAGACCTTTCAGTTCAAGCAAATCCGCAAGCGGGCGGCGGTCCCGCGCACGGCGTTTGTTAGACGTCGAGTTCTGCTTGGCAGGCAACCTTTGCTTTTGTCCACTCTACTACGCCCGTGCGCCCTCCATCACATCCATCTCGGAAGGGGTCGGGATGGTCCGCGTCAGCCTGAAGCCTGCTGCCTCCAAAAGGGCTTGATACTCAACCTCAGTGCGCTCGCGCCCGCCAGTCATCACCAACATGTTGAGATCCATGAATTTGTGGAAGGAGGGTGTATTGCCGGGCGGGACTCTTGCCTCAACCAGCAGGAGCTTGCCCTGCTCCGCCATCGCGCGGTGGCAGTTCTTGAGGATCGCCACGCTATGTTCCTCGTCCCAATCGTGGATGATCCACTTGAGAAGGTAGGCATCACCACCACTGGGCACCGAGGTAAAAGCGTCCCCTGCGACGACTTCACAGCGCTCCGCTAACCCTTCGGCCTCGATGCGCCGTCGCGCCCCAGCAATGACGTGTGGCAGGTCGAAGAGCACCCCCTTCATGCCTGGATTCGCCTTGAGGATGGAAGTAATGAGGCTGCCATCGCCCCCTCCCACATCAACAATATTGCCGATCGACGAGAAGTCATAGCTGGTCACAATCGCAGCATTGACCACCGAGCTGAAACTCGCCATTGCCTCATCGAAGATTCGCCCATCTTCTGGGTGCTGGGAGCGGTACTGCCACACGTCCAGGCCGAAGAGATGATCGAAGGCAATCTCGCCGGTCTTGACGCTATGCAGAACCTCTCCCCATGCGGGGTAATGATCTTCGCCGAGTTCGGCAATGGCAAAGGCGCGTAATGAGCCGGGAAGGTCGCTTCGCAGGGTGGCGGCAAGCGGAGTTAAGGCAAAGCACCCCTGCTCGTCTTCCGCAAACACTCCAACACTGGCCAGGGCGCGCAGCACGCGGTAAAGCGAGGGTGCATGCATGCCAGTGGCCTGCGCCAGTTCCTTGCTGCTCTGCGGCTTGTCCTTGAGCAGGTCTGCGATACCGAGCTTGGCGGCGATGTAGATGGCCCGTGACATCCACAAGCCTGCAATCATCTGAAGCATTGCCACGGGCGGCGGAATATCAACACTAGTGGTGCGGTTGGGTTCACTCATGATCTCCCCCTCCTACAAATGTTGAATGTAAAGAACGTCTAACGCCCCGCCTCAGCCGCCGCGGCCCAAACGAGACTTTTCGCGTTCAGTCAGAACCGCAACAGGACCGCGGTCAGGCTGGAGGCGATAGTTAGACGAACCTCCTTCGGCGAGTGCTGTTCCTCTACTCTTCACGCTAGGCAGCTTGTTCCTTCAATTCACTGGGATGCAGGGACAGATACTCTCTGATCTCCAAATTCATC
>JACQEL010000940.1 GCA_016200595.1 Deltaproteobacteria bacterium | reverse complement strand
GCATACCAACAGGCGAGTGTAGGAGGGACAAAAAATCTCGTACTTTGTTTTGATAAAGACGGCTATATTAATAGTGGCGGGATCGCCATCTTGATCGGGATCGCTGCTGAGAGTAGAGAAAAAGGGCAGTGTATTCGCCTGACGGGTCTCTCCCCGCACTTCCAGAAAATCTTCGATATGATGGGATTAACGAAATACATGCAAATCTTCCCTTCTGAGGAAACAGCCCTAGAGGGTTTTTGACGCCGCGACAAGTACTCTCAGTGCTTGGCTAGCGTTTTCTGCTGACAAAGACAAGAAAGGGCAATCGTGAAGGAACCACTTGAAGATTTACAAGGTCCTCTTGGTGAAGCTGAGCAGTCTCAGAAGGAGTTGGAGCGGCGAGTCTTTCATCTGAAGGCCCTCTATGATGTGAGTCAGGTGATAGGATCGTTGCGAGATACGCAGCAGATCATGAAGAACCTGCTCACGATGGTCATGGGGACTTTTGGCACTCCACGCGGCATCGGTGTGTTGATTGATCTACAAAGAAATCGAGTAGAAGCGGTGGCACACAGGGGTATCGAGAAAAGCCCTGTGGATCTTTTCTCTCAGGTTTTAGAGCCGACCGTTTTTCAAGAGACAAAGGGCATCAGTAGTGTTCAGATCATTCCGGTGGGAGAGCAGGTCGAAGGGAATGATAAGAGAAAACTCTTTGAAATACTCTCATTCTTGCAAATCCGTATCTGGGTGCCTTTTGCCGTCAATGAATACTTTCAGGGAGGTCTTGGGTTGGGAGATAAGCTCTCAGGGGATCCGTATAGTGCAGAGGATCACGAGTTACTTAGTACCCTTGCCAGTCAATTGACCATTGCTCTTGATAATGCGTTAGCCTACGTGGAAATTAAACAGCTCAACAGAGGGCTAGAAGAAAAGGTCCGTCAACGAACCGAAGAGCTCCGGCTCCAGCATGAGAAACTGCGGGAAGTGAATCTTCAGCTCGAACTGCACAACCGGTTTATCCGTACAAACTTTGGACGTTATGTGTCAGATGAAGTAGTTGCCAATTTGTTAGAATCTCCCGAAGGCCTCCAGTTGGGAGGGGAAAAGCGCAAAGCCACCATCTTGATGTCCGATCTGCGTGGCTTCACGCCGTTGGCAGAAAGATTGGCACCGGAACAGATTCTGAGCATCGTCAATCGCTATCTTGGCATAATGGTCGATGTGATCCTGATGTATCAGGGAACTATCAATGAATTTATCGGTGATGCGATTTTGGTCCTATTTGGTGCCCCGATATGGCGAGAGGACGACGCGCAACGAGCGGTGGCCTGTGCCGTAGCAATGCAGCAAGCTATGGGAACGGTAAATATCCAGAATAGACGCGAAGGCCTGCCTGAGGTCGAAATGGGGATTGGCGTGCATACCGGTGAAGTGGTCGTCGGAAATATCGGCTCGCCAAGGCGCATGCAGTACAGCGTACTCGGCAGTCCGGTCAATCTTGCCTCTCGCATAGAGTCCTACACCATAGGAGGCCAGATCTTGATTTCTGAATCCACACAGCGAGAGATAGGGCCTATTCTCAAGATCGAGCGGCAAATGGAGATAGAGGCAAAGGGAATAGGCAAGCCGGTCATCCTCTATGATGTGCGCGGCATCGGCGGGAAATACAATCTCTTTCTACCCCAAGGGGAAGAGGTATTCTTGCCGCTCCAGAGAGACGTCGCAGTCCGATATAGCCTCGTGGAAGAAAAACATCTTGGCCGAACCGTGTTTGAGGGTCGTCTCGTAAAACTATCCATCAAGGGAGGAGAGATCCGCTCCGATTATGCCGTCCCACTCCTGAGTGATATCAAGATCCAGATTCTGGACCTGGACGGAGAACAGATGCCTGGAGATTTCTATGGCAAGGTGGTGGAACAATTGTGGAAGGGCTACCAGGGATTTGCAGTCCGTTTCACCTCCATATCATCGGAAGCGCTTCTCCTTAAAATCCTGCGGGATGCACAGTAATACCAGGGAGCATGTTGTCCGACCATTGAGGCGGGCTGGCCGGTCGATTGCAGAACACCTTTTAACGTAGACGCGGTACTACGGTGAGGAGTCAGACAAATTCTGAAGAGTTCCCTGTCAGCGAAACCGCGGCATGACTTTTTCAGCAAACCGCCGTAGCGAAGCCCACACCTCTTCACGCGGTAAGCCGCCCAAATCGCTGTAGACCCAGTAATGCGTGTTGCCGACCGCCTCTTGAGCCTGAGCCACGCGGTCGGCGCACTCTTCGACATCGCCACATACTGCTAAGGTGGCCCGGGCGCGCTCGAAGTCGATGCGCTCGAGAAAAGATTTAACCCCGGCGAACGCTTTGAACTGCTTCGCTTGCTCGTAGTCTTTCGTTTCGACCAGGGTCGAGACGAAATGCAGATAACGAAGATAGTGCTGCGCCCACACCTCTTTGGCCTGCGCAGATGAGGTGCCAACGTAGCAGTGGTTGCCGGTGGAGATTTCGACTTGCGCGGGGTCGTATCCGGCCTCGCGCAGTCGCTCCCGGTAAAGTTGCACGAAAGGGGTGAAGTGCTTGGTGGGAGCAAGCACCGCAGCCAACATGAGGTTGTAGCCGTGCGCGGCGGCGAATTCATAAGATTCAGGCGTTGGGCCAGCCCCAATCCAAATCGGTGGTCTGGGCCGCTGCACGGGTCGAGGGAGGACGGGAAGGTTAGGGACGCGCCGATAGCGGCCCTCATATGCCAGCGTGTTCTGCGACCAGGCTTTATCAATGATGTCGATGCCCTCGGCAAAAAGCTCGCGACTTTCGTCCATTGAGCGACCGAAGCCGTCATAGCTGCTTTTCTGGAAACCACGGCTGACACCAAAGTCGAGTCGGCCATCGCTCAGTACATCAACCATGGCATAGTCCTCGGCCAGGCGTACGGGATCGTGGAGCGGGAGCAAAACGACTGCCGTCCCGAGACGTAAGCGGGTAGTCCGTTGGGCGACCGCAGCGGCGAACACTTGCGGTGAAGGGCACAGATAATTACAGAAATGATGCTCGCCCATCCACACCGAGTCAAACCCAAGCTCTTCGGCGTAGGCAATTTCATCAAGCAAAAATCGGTAGTATTCCTGCGGAGAACAGTCCTCGGGGTAATAATCGAAGAGCGTGAGCAAGCCGAATTTCATCAGATGAGTTCCTCTCTGTGGTAGTTCTCAGTCCCGTAGACCGAATTGTCATATTTGTCAAGGAAAATCCCTATCTAGAAAAATCCGCTGAAGTTTCTTTTTTTAATACGATGTCCTGCGGATGGTGGGTATTGCCCCTAAGCGTATGTCCTACGCCAACGGAATAAGCGATTCGTTTAAGGCTGAACTGGAAAAGGGCAGGGCTGGTAAGTACGAAGGGGTCGGCAGGGCTAAGGACATGGCGGAGAGCTGACTCGTGAGGTGCGGCTCTCCGCCGTTGATTATAGTTGGTAGCTTAGGCGGCCCGGTCAGACTGGTGGCTGTATGCAGCAGAACCGCTGATTAAACGCTCGGCATGACAGCGGACTGCTTCCCGGTCTAGGCCGAGATGGTCACAGACATAAGCAAAAGAGAAAGGGGCCTCGCTCTCATCAAGCACCCAAACCCGGTCTGCTTCCCACTGTTTCTTCTCTTTGTATGAGCGTCCTGGGCGGCTCGGGTGAAAGCTAGCTAGCACCTGTAGGGCATCAGTCAGTAACGCCCACAACAGGAGCCATTCACTGCGATGTAAGGTGTTACCGCGCGCACGAATCTGGCTCGGGAGCATTATATCGGGGTCGATCTGGAGCGGGTCCAAACTCAACCCCCGGTTTATCACCGAAACCTGCGGTACGGCCAGTGAAGGTGTCTTCATTACCATCCTCCCCTCAATGTGCCCTCCGGTTCTTGCCGGGGTGACTGGTATGATAGACACCAAGAAGCCGGGTTTTATTCACCACATACGTCGCTGTCCACTATCCTATCTTGCGGAGTGCGAAAAACGAGGTGAAGTTGCCCCGCCGCGCCAACAGCAACAGGGTCTCTTTATCCTTCGCCTCGGTCATCGCTTTGTTAAAATCTTCGACCGACTCGATGGGCTGACGATTCACTTCTTCGATCACATCTCCTTGCTGGATACCAGCCAACTCGGCCGAACTCCCCGGTTCGACCTCGGTTACCACTACACCCTTCTTGTTGCGATCCAGCTGGAAGCGACGGGCGGCCTCAGAGCTTAAGCTTGAGACGGTCATGCCCCAGTTTTCACTACTCTCCTCTTCGCTCTCAGCCTTGGCTTGTTGGTCGGTCAGCTCACCCAGCTTGACCGAGAGGTTTTTCTCCTTCCCGCCCCGTAGGATGGTGACCTGAGCTTTCTCACCGACCGGTGTCCGCGCGACCAAGGCCGGTAACTCGTGCGAGTCCTTAATAGAGGTGGAGTTAAAAGCGATGATGATGTCGCCACGTTCAAAGCCCGCTTTATCCGCTGGGCTGTCCTTAGTAACCTCTGCCACTAACGCTCCCGAAGGTTCTTTCAGACCGAACGATTTGGCCAATTCCGGCGTGACCGACTGGATCGATACACCCAGCCAGCCGCGGGTCACTTTACCTTTCTCTCGCAGTTGGGCAACGATCGACTTGGCTAAATCGATCGGGATCGCAAAGCCAATACCGATATTGCCTCCACTTTGGCTAAAGATAGCTGAGTTGATGCCAACCACCTCGCCCTTCAGGTTGAGCAGCGGGCCGCCAGAGTTACCTGGATTGATAGACGCGTCGGTCTGAATGAAATCATCATAGGGCCCAGCACCAATGACGCGGCCCTTGGCACTGACGATGCCTGCGGTGACCGTCTGGTCTAAACCGAAGGGATTACCGATGGCCATGACCCAATCGCCGACTTGGAGATCGGCAGAACTGCCCAAAGGGACTGCGTGCAAAGTATGTTTGACGTCGATCTTGACCAGCGCAATATCAGTCTTGTCGTCGGTGCCGATTACTTTTGCGTCGTATTCTTCTTTATCAGAGAGGCGGACGGTGATCTTATCGGCATCACCGACCACGTGATGGTTGGTAATAATGTAGCCGTCTTCGCTGACGATGAAGCCTGAACCGAGGCTTCGCTGTTGACCCGGAGGCGGACGGTCGCCAAAGAAGCGACGAAAGAACTCTTCAAAAGGATCGTCGCCACCACCAAAGGGGTTGGGGCCAGGGCCGGGACCTGGGCCGGGACCTGGTCCCGGCCCAGGTCCCGGCATGGGGAAGGGTGTGGCACGACGGCGGCGCTCCGTTTTTTGGGTGGTG
>JACQEL010000069.1 GCA_016200595.1 Deltaproteobacteria bacterium | reverse complement strand
AGCCATGGGCGCCGATTTCATGGCCGGCTGCGACCACCATGCGAGTCTGGTCAGGAAAAGTTTCTACGGAATGTCCTGGGATGAACCAGGAGGCTTTGATACGATATTTAGCAAAAAGCTTCAGCAAGCGCGGGACCCCGACTTCACCGGCGAAGAGGCCGCGCGAGATGTCGTCGGGCGAGTCTTCGCCACCATACGAACCGAGCCAGCCCCCTACAGCATCAACGTCAATACCGTAGGCGATTTTAATCTCTTTCGCGCCCATGATTACTCCTCTCTGATGGAACTCAGTCCACAGCACTTTTCGTTTGGGTGAAGAGATGCGTTGCCGCTCCTTTTCCCCTCATCCAGGCCTTCTGTGGAGCCTTGATTAATCAAGGCTCCACGGGGAGAGGGAACCCAAGAATGACCTCTTCATACAAATTATGCTGGCCTCAGGCCCGCTTCGCGGGCAAACCGCTCCATGAGCTTGAGCATTTCCTCAAAGCCTTCCGTCCACATGAAGAATGCCAGCACGATATGGTCTAAACCCACTTGTTGATACCGAGGGAGAGAACGCAGCACATCCTCGAACGTGCGCTCGTAGGCTGGCGCGGCATAGGTCAGAGAGCGAGGATCACGTCCCGCCTGCTCGGCGAACTGCTTGATCGTCTGGATCTCCTGCGGCAAGGCTTCGGGATTACGCCAGAACACATGGCCGTACCAGCCGTCTGCGAGCGTCGCCGTGCGGCGCAGCGCAGCTTTGCTATGGCCGCCGACCCAGATCGGTGGATGGGGTTTTTGTACAGGCTTGGGTTCGCAGCGTAAGTCAGAGAACTGCACAAAGCGGCCGTGGAAAGCCGGTTCCTCTTCTGTCCATAACGCTTTCATGGCCCGTAGATATTCATCCGTGCGTGCCCCGCGTTCATGATAGGGCGAGTTCAAGAAGGCAAATTCTTCCGTCATCCAGCCAACGCCGGCTCCTAGTATGATCCGTCCACGCGAGAGCACGTCGAGGGTAGCAAGCGTCTTGGCCGTAACCACAGGGTTGCGGTACGGGATAATTAGCACGCCCGTGCCGAGACGAATGGTAGTGGTGCAAGCCGCGACATAGCCCAAAACAGCGAGAGGCTCCAAGAAATTCTCAGTCGGATCAATGGGGAACTTCCCTTCTGGATGATAGGGATACTTGGAGGTCAGCTGCGTGGGAAACACGATGTGGTCAGCTACCCACAAGGAGTGATAACCCAAAGCCTCGGCCTGCTTGGCCACCGTTTGCAGGCGCTCAACCACATGTTCCCGAGCGTGCGGGCCAACATGCGGTAAGACAACACCATAGTCCATACGTCCTCCTTTGTTTCAGCAATAGGCAGAGCAGAGTATGTTAAGCTAAATTGTCTTTACCACAACTGTCATCGCGAGACTCGTACTATTGCTTCCGGTACCATCCTACAATGACCATGGTCAAGAGACGGCTGGGTCTCTCTTGCATTTTTCGGCGTTTCGGAGAAGAAGACAGAGAGATTCACGTGAGAGATGAGGAGATATCTATGAAAGGCCAAGTCGCCGTGTTTGGTGGTCCTCTGAAGGACATGGAATTCCGCGAGTATCCACTCCCCGATGTGGGAGCGGACGACATTTTAGTCAAGATCCACTGCGCCAATATCTGCGGCTCCGACCTGCACATTTGGCGTGGGCACGGGCCAGGATTCCCCAGAAACCGCGCCATTGTGTCCGGTCACGAGATGGTGGGCGAGATCTTCCGCCTCGGCAAGAACGTGCGCAGCGATTGCCTCGGACAGCCGCTGCAAGAGGGGGACCGCATCGCCTATGCGTACTTCGTCCCCTGCGGTGCTTGTCCCGCTTGCCTCAACGGCTCACCCGCCTGTCCCAACCGCTACCGTTACTGGATGGACGATGTCAGTGAACCGCCACACTTCCGCGGGGCCTATGGCGAATACTACTACCTGCGCAAAGGCCAGACCATCTGCAAGGTGCCACCCGAGTTAAGCGATGCAGCCGTGTCGCCGGTGAATTGTGCGTTATGTGAGTCACTCTATGCACTGGACCAGATTGGCATTCGGTTGGGTGACACCATCGTCATCCAAGGCGCCGGTGGCTTAGGACTTTATGCGGCGGCTATCGCTAAAGACATGGGCGCAGCTCAGGTCATTGTCTTTGATAAGCTCCCCTCACGCTTGGAACTGGCAAAGGCTTTTGGCGCAGACGTGGTCGTCAACATTGACGAAGTGGGAGAAAAGGAACGACGCGAGATCGTGTTTGACCGAACACGCGGGCAGGGTGCGGACGTGGTGGCAGAACTGGTCGGCATACCGAAGGTGGTGGAGGAAGGCATACGTTTGTTGCGCCAGGCCGGTCGCTACTTCTGGGTAGGCAACATCACTCCTGGTCTCCCTTCCAACCTCGACCCCGGCACGGTTGTCCGTGGTTCACAAACAATTCGGGGTATCGCTGTCTACCAGCCATGGGTCTTGCCGCGAGCGATCGACTTTCTTGCCCGTCGTCAGCATGTCTACCCGTTTGACAAAATCATCTCGCATACTTTTCCCTTTGTAGAGATCAACAAGGCGTTTCCCTTTGCCAACGAGGGACAGGCGATCCGGGTGTCGTTGCGGATGTGAAGCAAGAGTTGCTGGCTGGAGGATCACAATCACCGTCTTGAAGAACAGGACGAAGATTGACAACGGATTTCACTCGGACGTGCCCTCGGACTAGCCGTAGGGACGAATCTTGTATTCGCCCCACCCTGCACCCTCAAGGGCGATCACGAGGATCGTCCCTACAAAGAAAGGACACAGGCAAGTGAGAACCGCTATAGAGGGAGGAGGATCAGACACAATAGCTGTTTTGTTCATATCATGGTAAAAATCCCGGACGGAGGATAGAAAATGGGGAGCCGACGGATATCAAAGGAAAATGTAGTGGAAGTGAACGCTCGGCAGCAAGAAATTTCACAGCATAACTCTTCTGTCTGATTTTTGGGCTCAAGACGGGAAAATTTGCGACTAGGACTGGAGCAGCAGAGTTCGCGCGCCTCTATATAGCCTCGCACCTGCCTTCAGGAGAGTGCTATATTTGCCCAGGTACGGAGGATTTATGCCCGCACCGATAGAAGTGAAACCGCTTGACAACTACCGACTCTGGCTCAGATATTCAGATGGCGCTGAAGGGGTTGTTGATCTCTCTGACTTTGCCGGGGATGGAATCTTCGCTCGGTGGAATGATTACCGAGAGTTCGAGAAAGTTCATATCGGCCCAAGCGGCGAGATTGCTTGGAGTGACGAGATCGATATGTGTTCGGACGCTCTCTATCTCAAGCTCACCGGCAAACAACCAGAGGACTTGTTCCCAAACTTACGACCGCTGACCCAGCATGCCGGAAATTAGCCGTTTCTTCGGCATCGTCATCAAAATGTTTTTCGGCGATCATGTACCTCCACATTTTCACGCCGAATACGGCGATCATAAAGCTCTCTTTGACATCCGCACGTTGGCTCTCATTAGTAGAACGCGCCTTACTGGGTTGTGAGTTCGCTGCTCACTATCTCGAATTGACCTGCCTGAGCCGATAACCATAGCGTTTCCAAGAGGGTGCGGTACGGTTCGATCCGCTCTACGCTGTAATAAATCTGCTTGCATCGAGATAGATCGGCCTGGAAGGAGGCAACGTCAGCGATCCCATGCATCACGCTCTTTTCGTAAGTAATCGTCAACTTCCGCGGCTGTTTTGAACAGGCGGTGACCGGGCGCTTCGGCCAGGATGTCCACCGCCGACCGTCGAAAAATCACTGAAGGAGCGGGGAGGAGAGAGTAGTAGGGTGGGTCGCGACCACCCTACCAAGCTTGAAGTTCATCAGCTCGAGAGATTGGCACACCAGATCTGTCACCCTGAGTGAAACGAAGGGTCTCGCGCTAAGACCTATCCTAAGCGTAGCGAAGTCGAAGGATTCTTCGCGGCGCTGCTCATGCACAAATCTGTCGTGCGCACAGCGCACGCTACTGCTCTGTTCTTGCGCGGCTTGATTAGCGCGCCCTGTGCTATGGGGTACTCAGAATGACATTACTGAACGGTCGCATCGTCAAGTGTACCAAGGTCCCGTGTTTCGATTTAGACTTTCTCCTTCACCTCTACCCAAGGTGCAGAGCAACCTCGTCCTAGAAGATTAGAAAAATCCCTCCTTTCGGGGTATTTCTGCGCATCCGGTCATTCCTTAGGGTAGGCACCCGGTGACGGCAGGATTGCTACCGCGCCATGGTTGTTTTTATGGCGAACCCTTCATCTCTTGCAGTGAGATCTGGGCCCTGCCTCCTGGCAGGTGCAGACCAGAAGGGTGAAGGCCAACAGCGTTCAGCCAAGGTTGTTTCCTCACCCCCACAATCTGGCAAATGCCAAAGTAAACACAGAGCAAGCGGAATCCTATCCGTGCAGCGGGTCCACTTGAGCACAAGGAGGACAGAGATGAGCAGCCTTGGTAACAATAAATATGGCAACCGCAGCTGGCCACGCAGCTTGACGCTCGGTGTGTTCCTGCTGTTCCTGAGCATAGGAGTTGGCGGCCTCTCGCCGACTCCGGCAGGAGCCGAGCCGGACCTGCGCCAGGAACTAGAAGGGCTGAAGGCCCAGCTGGAGCGTGACCGCACGCAAATGGAGCAAGATCGGCAACGCATCGAGCAGCTCGAGCGCCAGTTCCAAAGCGTAGAGACGAAGAGCGAAGAGAAAAACAAAGCACTGGAGGAGAAGATCACCAAGCAGGCTCTAGACCAGCCAACCTTTGGGCAATACCTCGATCGCTTTGCCGGTGAACACCGCTTGAGTATCGCAGGGTATGGATTTAGCGGCTTCGATTGGCAGGAGCGCGCCAACACCAATACTTTCAGCGCGGGCTTCGAGCCAATTTTCCTCTATCGCTTGAGCGATCGCCTGCTCTTCGAGGGCGACCTAGAGCTGAAGCTTGAGGATACCGAGACCAGCGTTGATCTTGAGTATGCCCAGGTGGACTATATTGTGAACGATTACCTGACCGTGGTGGCAGGGAAATTCCTCCTCCCCTTTGGCGAGTTCATCGAACGACAGCACCAGGTCTGGATCAATAAACTTGTCAGCCGGCCCTTGCCTTTCCGTGAAGGGGATGAAGGCGGACTTCTGCCCTTCTCTGAGCTTGGCGCGCAGGTGCGCGGGGCAATCCCGCTCGGCTATGGTGAGGGAACGCGAGCAGAATACTCACTCTATATGACGAACGGGCCGCGTTTTGCGTCTGATGAGCGGGGGGCATTCTTTGAAGCGAACAACACCGACCAGAATCGGGCGAAGGGCTATGGCGCGCGGATCGGGGTTGATCTCTTGCCGTACGACGCCGGGATGGGTCGCTTGCGCCTGGGAGCGTCAACTTTTGATGGCCAGTGGAGTAGCCATAACAAGCTGTGGTTCACCTCGTGGGGACTGGATGCAGTCTACCAGAATGGCCCGCTCGCCCTGCGCGGCGAGTATCTGCAGACACGCCGTGCCATGCCGACGAGCATCCCAGACGATAAGGGAGAAGGCTGGTACATCCAAGCTGCCTATTTGTTGCAAGCCGTGCCGGTGCCCTATCTCAATCATACGGAACTCATCGTCCGGTACTCGGGGCAAAACCAGAATGCACTTACAGCCGATGCGCTAGCAGAAGGTTTCCTGCGTAATCCTCGTCTGGTGGCTTTCGGGTTGGACTATTGGATCGCTCCATCAGTGGTCTGGAAACTAGAGTACGATCGCGACCTGCCGGCAAAGGCCCGGGACAGCAATGCCTTACTCACCCAGTTTGCCGTTGGGTTCTGAAGAGAGGAGCCAAGAGCTATGAGAAAGAGCCAGCGCCTAGGATTCGGAGTCGCTACCCTCATCCTGCTGCTTACCGTAGCGCTTAGCGCACTGGCAGCTGAGAGCGAGCCGACGGAAACACAACTCTTCCTCAGAGGGGCAAAGCTCTGGGGGGCGTACTGCGGGCAGTGTCACAATGCGCGTTCGGGGAGCGAGTTTAATCGCTTGGAGTGGGATACCCTGCTCCTACACATGCGGGTGCGAGCCAATCTGCCTGCGGCGGATGCCGAGGCGCTGCGCGTGTTCCTGCGGTCCTCCCACTAAAACTCTAGGAGTTGCTGCAGATTTCCCTTGACTCTACCCGGTTCTCTCTCATAGAGTCGTACTCACCTGCTGATCCTGCATATCCAGATTCGTTCTGGTAAAAAGCGACGAGAGGGATGAGCATTTGCCTAACCAGGGAAAGTGAGAGAAGGCGATGAACAGCACAGCGAGGATAAACGAGGCAGAGTTTCGTTGGCCGGTGGAAGGCGTCACTCGCGTTCCTTATCAAGTATTCACTGACCCCGACATTTACGCCCGGGAACAAGAAAGGATTTTTCGCGGCCCGGTGTGGAACTACGTTGGCCTGGAAGCTGAACTCCCTAACCCCGGCGATTACAAGGCCACTTTTGTCGGGGATACACCCATCGTCATGTCACGCGACAAAGACGGCTCCCTCCATGCCTTTGTCAATCGCTGCGCGCACCGTGGGGCTCTCGTCTGCCGGGAGATGCGCGGCAACCGGGCCAGTCACGTGTGTGCCTATCACCAGTGGAGTTACGATTTGCGTGGCAACCTTATCGGGGTGCCCTTCCGCCGGGGGATCGAAGGCAAAGGAGGGTATGCGGCCGATTTCGATCCTTCTACGATCTCGCTGCGCAAGCTCCAGGTGGCCACCTACACTGGGCTCATTTTCGCCTCGTTTGCTACAGAGGTAGAGCCGTTGGAAGACTATCTGGGTCCCTCGCAGCGCCCCTGGCTGGAGCGGGTCTTTAATCGCCCGATTCGCATTTTGGGATACGCTCGTCAGTTTATTCACGCTAACTGGAAGTTGTATGCCGAGAATACCCGTGATTCTTATCACGCCAGCCTGTTGCATTTGTTCCACACCACTTTTGGCATCTATCGTTCGTCACAAGGCGGAGGGCTCTTTATGGATGAGTCGCGGCGGCACTGCATGGGACGCGCCTTCAAGCGCACCGAAGCCGCAGAACTGTCCGCCTACCAGGATGCCAACCTGCGGACCTATCAGAAAGGTTATACCCTGGCCGATCCCTCGCTCCTGCAGACTCACAAAGAGTTTGAGATGGAGCTGACCAATTCGATCCACTCTATCTTTCCCTGCCTGGTTGCCCAGCAAATCCTCAACACCTTGGCGACGCGGCAGATTTTGCCGAAGCGACCCGATGCCTTCGAGTTATTGTTTACTTTCTTTGGCTATGCCGATGATGATGAAACCATGCAGCAGCAGCGGATCAAACAGGCAAACTTTGTTGGGCCGGCGGGCTATATCTCGATGGAAGACGGCTACGCGGCGGAGATTGAGCAGCAAGCCATCGTTCATGATCAAGATGCCTGTTCTTTCCTCGAACTCGGGGGAACTGACGTCGCGGATGCGGAGAATCTCGTGAGCGAGGCAGCGATGCGGGGATTCTGGCAGTATTACCGCGAGATCATGGGTTTTTAACCTCAAGTACGAAAGGGAGCGAGTCTCATGGCAGATCCGTGGACCCATCACACCACCCAGGTGAACGGCTTTCGTATGCACTACGTCGTGGCTGGCTCGGGTTACCCCCTGGTCTTCCTGCACGGCTGGCCACAGACGTGGTACGAATGGCGCAAAATTATCCCATCTTTAGCCGAACGCTTCACCATCATCGCTCCGGACTTGCGCGGGCTCGGCGACAGCGAACGCCCACTTACCGGATATGACAAGCGCACGCTGGCCTCAGACGTTTACCAACTGCTCAAAACTCTCGGGCATGAAAAAATCGGGCTCACCGGCCATGACTGGGGCGGCACGGTAGCCTATTACTTCACCTATGATCATCCTGAGATGGTCGAGCGCCTGCTCATATTGGAATCGACTCCGGGCATTGCCCGGGCGGGTGAGCCCATCAATCTGCGTGGTATCCGCCGCCTCTGGCATGTATTCTTTCAGGGTGGTGCTCCTGACCTGGCCGAACAGTTGGTGAAGGATCAGGTAGATGTGTATCTCAGCCGCATGTGCAGTGTGGCCTGCTACAATCCGGCCTTATTCAGTCCCGCCGAGATGGCCGAATACGTGCGTGCCTATTCTCAGCCTGGAGCGTTGCGCGCGGGTTTTCACTATTATCGAGCGGCCCTGGATGAAGATGTCGTCGCGCTGACCGGCTGCACCAAGAAACTGCCCATGCCCGTGCGCGCCTGGGGAGGAGAACGCTTCATGGGGGATATTACTCCCCTCTGGCACCGAGTGGCAGATAATGTCCAGGGGGGAATGGTCGAACGCTGCGGGCATTTCATGGCCGAAGAGCGACCCGACTTTGTCCTCCAGCAGGTAGAAGAATTTTTTACCCCACTGGCGGGATAGTCAAATCTGAGAGGAGGGCCGGTTATGGGATTGCTCGTGAATGGTGTCTGGCGCGATGAGGGAAGTGCGACGACAACGACCAACGGTCGCTATGTGCGCACGGATAGCCAGTTTCGTCACTGGGTGACGGCTGATGGTTCATCAGGATTTCCGGCTGAAGCTGGCCGCTACCACCTGTATATTGCCATCGGTTGTCCGTGGGCACATCGCACCTGGATTTTTCGCCAGCTTAAGCGCCTCGACGAGGTGATTTCCCTGTCGATCGTCACCTCGCGGCGGACAGACCAAGGGTGGGTGTTTGATAATGACAATCCACGGTATCGCGACACCTTGCTGGGGAAACACTATCTGCACGAGATCTACACGCTGGCCCAGCCGGATTTCACCGGCCGTGTGACCGTACCAGTGCTGTGGGACAAGCAGCGTCAGACGATCGTCAACAACGAGTCGTCAGAAATCATTCGCATGCTGAATAGCGCCTTTACTGCGTTTACCAACGACACGACCGATTACTACCCGGAGCCGCTCCGTGCTGAGATCGACGCCTTGAACGACCTGACCTATCGCACGGTGAACAACGGTGTCTACCGGGCAGGTTTTGCCATGACGCAAGAAGCTTACGAAGAGGCGGTAGATGCACTGTTTGTCACACTCGACCAGTTAGAAGCGCGGCTGGCCACACGACGCTATCTGCTCGGCAACCGGCTGACCGAAGCTGACTGGCGGTTATTTCCCACCTTGGCGCGCTTTGATGCCGCCTACCACGGTGCTTTTAAGTGCAACGTGCGGCGGCTGGTAGACTATGCCAATCTCTGGGCGTACACGCGAGAGCTATACCAGATGCCCGGCATCGCCGAGACCGTTGACCTCGAGATTTACAAGCAGGGCTATTATTCACCGAGTCCATTGCGCAATCCTCTGGGGATCGTGCCCAAGGGGCCGGTGGTCGACTTCATGGTCCCGCATGGCCGAGCGGCATTGTCATAGGAAGTCTAAGCGCAACAGCACTGATATAATCACCCTCTATTAGGCCTGGAGAGCAATCCCTTCGAGAGAATTCTATGTCTGATCGGCAACCTATTAACTTCACTCGTGGTGTTCCAGCCATCGAGTCGTTTCCGATTGATGAACTGATTGAGGTCGCAACCGCTGCCTTCAAACAGCACGGGGCGGCGATGATGCAGTACGGCCCGGCGTTAGGCTTCGCGGCGTTGCGTGAGTGGTTGGCGCAGTGGCAGGGCGTGCAGCCCAATCAAGTATTGACCGGTAACGGGTCATTAGAATTATTCGACTTTCTCTGCCTTCAGCTACTCCAACCGGGGGACCTCGTTTTCACCGAGTCACCAACATATGACCGCACAATTACCCTGCTCCGGCGTCACCGAGCCACCGTCGTAGGTATTCCTCTCGAATCGGATGGCCCCAACATCGCCGGGCTAGAAGCTGAACTCAAGAAGCACGTACCGAAATTTTTCTATCTCATCCCTGATTTCCAAAATCCTTCTGGAGCCACCTGCTCAGGAGCGAAACGGCGACGGGTGGTGGAACTGGCCGAACAGTACAATTTCACCCTAATCGAAGACGCACCCTATCGCCTGTTGCGCTATCATGGCCGCGAAGAGCCTACGCTGTTCACGCTCGCCCCACACCGGACGCTGCATATGAGTTCGTTCACTAAGCTGCTTGGTCCTGGCGTGCGTCTGGGTTTTATGCTGGGAGAAGCCGACCTGTTGCTGAAGCTGGCAAAAGTCGCTGAAGACACTTACATCTCGCCTGGCTATGTGGCGCACGGCATCGCCTATGAGTGGTGCCGTCGGGGGTTACTGCCGCCGCAGATCGAGAAGCTCAAAGCCTTGTACGCTCCTCGGCTCGCAGCCTGCTTGGCAGCTATTGATAAGTACATGCCGGATGCACAAGCTACACGTCCCGATGGTGGTTTCTTCGTATCGGTGACACTACCTGCAGGAGTACTAACGACCACTGTACGCGCAGGAGCAGCCAAAAGGAACCTCAATCTGGCCGATGGGTTAGCGTTCTTTCCCAACGGCGGTGGAGAGCGTTTCTTACGTTTGCCTTACTGCGCTCTGACGCCAGAGCAGATTGACGAGGGCATTGGCCGATTGGCGGAGACGGTGCGAGAGGTCCGGGCACACTGACGCGGGATAGGACGAGCAGAACAGTAATGACCCGACTCCCGTTGCCTAATGAAATTTAACAGGCAAATTCGGTAATGCTCCGAACGCCAAGATTCAGTGTGCCACGGGCAGCTGGCTGCCCGTGTGGTAAGGTCGCACTGGCGGACAAGCCGCCAGTGGCACCCAACCTTACGGTTACCGATTTTGTTCGTCAAAGTTCATTAGGCAAGAAAGATATAGACAGGCTGATGGCCGCTTACAGAGGAGTAGGATGATCCACGCCCCCGCAGTCATTACCACTGATAGACTTGTACTGCGCCGTCCAGCTCTGACGGATGCCGCCGATGTCTACGCGTACGCCCATGATCCGGAGGTGACCCGTCACCTGGTGTGGCCGACGCATACAGAGATTAAAGAGTCGATTGCTTTTCTTGAAACGTGTGACCCACGGTGGGAGGCAGGAGACGAATACTGCTGGGTCATCACGATTGCACCTGAAGATCGCGTGGTCGGCTCCATTGGTTGTCGCGTACGGGAATATACCGCAGACTTCGGATATGTCCTGCATCGCGCATACTGGGGGCACGGCTACGCAACCGAAGCCGCTCAGGCCGTGGTGACATGGCTCAGGAGTCTCCCCGGGATCTGTCGCATCTCGGCAACCTGCGATGTGGACAACCTTGCCTCTGTACGGGTGCTCGAAAAGAGCGGGCTCTCTTGTGAAGGGCGGTTGCGTCGGTCCACTATCCGCCCCAACCTGTCGTCAACGCCACGAGACACTTTCGTCTTTGCATGGGTGCAAGACGAAGGTGTGAAACCTTAACCAAGGAATTGGCCATGGACCACGAAGAAGTCGGGCGCTATTGGAACGCGAACGCGGCAGCCTGGGCCACACTAGCGCGAGCAGGCTACGACGTCTATCGAGACTATCTCAACACCCCTGCCTTCTTCGCGATGCTGCCTGACGTGCAGGGCCTTGCGGGATTAGACATCGGCTGTGGCGAGGGGCATAACACGCGGCTCTTAGCGCAACGGGGCGCCAAGGTAACGGCGATCGACATTGCCGCGGACTGTATTGCCTACGCCCAACAAGCCGAAGCTGAGGAGCCTTTGGGAATCGAGTATCGCGTGGCCAGCGCCGTCGCCTTACCAGCACCCACTATGGTAGGGTGAACCCATTGAACCGCCCTGACTGAGGCTTACAGTATGAGTGAACTTCGTTTTGAGGCCCCGCCGGAATTAGTCACTGTGTTGCAGGAACTGGGAGATCCTGAGGTCGCTGCGAAAGAATGCATCGTGTTGGAGTTGTATCGTCGGGGCACCATCTCGTCCGGGAAGGCGGCAGAATTATTAGGACTGGACCGATTTGAGTTTATCCGCTATTCGGGACGACTTGGCATCCCTTACTTTCAGCTGTCTGCCGAGGAGTTACAAGAGGAACTCCAACAACTTCGCAAATGGAGTAAAGCGTGACGGTGGTCAGCAACTCGAGTCCGCTCATCGCCCTGCACCACCTCGAACGGGTAGACCTGTGCGCGGCACTCTTCGCAACGGTGCTGATTCCGCCCGCGGTAAACCACGAGACCTTTCAGACACGGCCACGACCGGTGTGGATTGAAGTGCGCCCCTTAGCGCAACCGCTGTCCGCTCTCGTTCTCCGTGGCCGGCTCGGCGCAGGCGAACGAGAAGCGATTGCGCTGGCCGTAGCACTCAACGCCGACCTCTTACTGATGGATGATGCAGCCGCACGTCGCACAGCGGTCGGTCTAGGACTCCGTGTGATCGGCACGGTCGGCATCTTACTCCGAGCCAAAGAGCGACAGCTCATTTCTGCCATCAAGCCGCTAATTGATCAGCTCCTCGCCTTTGGTTTCCATGCAGATGAGGATCTTGTTGCGGCAGTCTTGCGCATTGCAGGTGAAAACGCCGCATAACATGCGGCGTTCCCGGAGTGACGCTTTCTTTTTGAAAAAGTTAGGTGGGCGCCACCGGACGTAATTTTGCCACGGAAGAGGCTCCTAAGAGGGACTAGGAAATCGCGCGGGTAAGCTTTATCCCCTCCTCAGTGCGTCCGTCACCCGCAGTTTAGCGGCGCGACGGGCAGGGAAGAACCCGCCGGCGATACCCATGAGCAGTGCCAGCCCGAGCGCGATCAGGAGGCTCAGCGGTGACAAGCGCAAGCTGACGACAACGGTCGAGAATGACGGCAATTGAAAGGCAACTCCGTGCATCAGTACATTGATGAGCATGAGCGCGCCGATGCCCAAAGCCACGCCGCCAATGTAGCCGAGCAAAGAGAGACACACCGATTCGGCGACGAAAGACACCAGTACGGTTCCCCGCCTGAAACCCATGGCGCGTAATACGCCAATCTCCGCCGTCCTCTGCGTCACAGCGGCGAACATCGTATTCATCGCGCCGAACACTGCGCCAATGCCCATAATGACTGCCAGCACGGACGTGAGCACATAGAGCAGTTTCGCCCCTTCTGCCTGTTCGGCGTAGTAGGCCACTTCCGTCTGCGCAATGAGAGAAATCCGCGGGTCTTCCGCAATACGCCGGATCAGCGCGTCACGGTCTGCTCCCGGTGCCACCATGAGCCTGACACTTGAGCATCCTCTACGCGCGCCTTCATTGAACGGATCGCCTACGTCCAGCCACACTTCTGACTCAAAGGCGGACCCGTTTGCAGAAAAGATGCCGACCACGGTCCAGCTGTGATTACCAAACTGGAGAGTGTCGCCGATGCCAAGATCCTGGTAGCGTTGCACGGCAGCAACCCCAACGATCGCTTCATTCACTGAAGGACGAGGCGCGCGGCCAGCAATAATGTGAAGATTGTCGTGCACGCGAAACCCTAAGGGCGTGACACCACGCACGAGCATGATTTCTGGTCCGCCAGTTTTGGTCGGCAGCAAGGGTTGGGAAATAAACTCTGGAGACACCAATGGCTCGCCTTCCGGCGTTTGTGCGACGCCGGGCAGGTAGCGAATCGCCTGCAGAGCCTCACGTGAGACAAAGCTCATCGCGTCACTGTTCGCCCCTTTCCTCAGGACCACGAGCGTGTCCGGGCGCCCGGTCGTAATGAGCAAGTGGCGCAGACTAGAAATCAGCGAGAGGAGTAACAGTGTGACCAGCACGACCAGCGCAATGCCGCTCGCTGTCGCGCAGGTCGTCGCTTTGCGCCTGAGCAGATTGCGGAGGTTGTATTTCAGCGGGAGTGCCATGGTCACACCAGCTGTCGCAAAGCTGTCGCGACATTGAGACGCGCAGCGCCACGCGAAGGAATCACGCCGGCCAGGATGCCGACGAGTAAGGCCAGAAATAGCCCTTGAATCATGACCGAGACCGGCATGATGAACATCCCCAGCGGTCCGAGAAACGGAGACCAGGAACTCTTGCCAGCGTTAAGAATGAGATACGCTGGCCCCGCGCCCAGCGCTCCACCCAAGCCAGCCATGACCAGCGCTTCGCTCAACAACACGGTAAAAATGGTGCGCCGTTGAAAGCCGATGGTTTTCAGTACGGCAACCTCACCGATGCGTTCGCGCACACTCATGGCGGCGGTGTTGGCCGCAATCAATACGCTGGCGGCAACCACGAGGAAGCCAACCAACATGACGATGCGGACGATACTGGCAAACGAGTTCAAATAGGTGGCGAGGAACGCAGACTGGGTCTCAGTCACCGTCGGGACTGTGGCGTTGCGAAACTTGTTATCAATGGCATTGATCACCGTGTTGACATGCTCGGGTTGGTCCACCATCACCATCAGCATACTCATCCACCCGGTTGAACCCAAGGCGTCGTACGGACGCAGCGCCTCATCAAAGTACTGTCGGGAGAAAAAAAACACCGTAGCCGCCACGGCGTTCGCCTCAGGAATCTCTCCGATGAGTTTGAAGGTGAGGCTAATACCAAACCAAGGGCTATCGCGCAGGGTGACCTCGTCGCCGATTTTCCAGCCGAATTTGCGCATCGTGCGCGCGCCGACCAGCGCGCCGTCACGACGATGCTTCCACTCCTCCAGCACCGCCGGATCGATTTTGTAGTCTGACAACACCTCCCCGATGGTCTCGGTATCAACTGCGTAGTTGGGAAAGAAGTCTTTCGGCTCCCCATAGAGGCCGCCGAACCAGGTCAAATGCGTGACGCCAACGACGTGCGGGATGGCGCGCACCTGCTGTGCATAGGCGAGCGGAAGGTTACCAAAAGAAATCCCGTATTTATGGTGGACGATGAGGCGCAGGCCGTTGGCCGAGCGCGCCAGGATCGCATCGCGCACCGAAGGCAAGGTCATCACCGCACAGACGAGGAAAATCGAGGAGGCAATCGCGAGCGTCGTCAGAATCGTGCGCAAGCGGTTTCGTCCTAAATTTCGTCTAATAAGCGTCCACATGCTCATCCGTGGGCTCCTCATCGAGCATTTAGCAAACCGCCTTGTTCAGGGGGAAAAGATTGTAGCAAAGCGTGGTTTGAAGGGCGATACCATTGAGGGGATAAACACCAATGCTCCGACCACGTGTAAAAAGAGGATCAAGGTAAGCAACCAGGCCATCTCCGCTTGAAACTTCATGGGAAAGAAGAACCAAAAGATGACACAAGAAGAAGCGCGTCCCTAGAGAGACTACTCGCCGTCAGTGCACGCTTAGAGCCAGACCCTTGAGAAAGACAGGTCGCTGCAGTAATCTCGCCACGATGATGTACGTAGCATGCAGAAACTCGTGCGTGCATCGGCTCCGCCAGGCGACAATCAAGAAATTCGCCTGTTGCAGCAAACTTGAGGTGAACGCTTAATGGCAACTCCTGCTGTCCAATACGATTTCACTGGCAAGGTGGTGGTAATCACTGGTGGCAGCCGCGGACTCGGGCATGCCATGGCCCTGGGATTCGCGGCAGCTGGCGCTAATTTGGTGATCGCGAGCCGCAAACTGGACTCCTGTGAAGCCACGGTCAAAGAAATCCGGGCGCTAGGACGGGACGGGTCCGCCCACTCGATCCATGTCGGCAAATGGGAGGATTGCAACCGCCTCGCCGAGGAGGTCTTCGCCCGTTGGGGAAGGGCCGACGTGTTGATCAATAACGCTGGCCTCTCACCGCTCGCTTCCTCATCGCTTGAGACGAACGAGGATCTGTTCGATAAGATCATGGCCGTAAATCTCAAAGGACCGTTCCGTCTCTCGGCCCTGTTCGCCTCACATATGATGGCGGGCGAGGGCGGGGCGATTATTAACATTTCCTCGACCGCCTCGATTCGGCCGAACCCGGAGACGGCCCCCTATGGGGCGGCCAAGGCAGGGCTCAATATTCTGACGGTTGCTCAGGCCAAAGAGTATGGACCCAAGGTGCGAGTCAACTGCATCATCTGCGGTCCGTTCCACACCGATATCAGCAAGGGCTGGTCGCGCACTGCCGACTTCACTCAGCGCGCGCGGGAAACATTCCCCCTGCAGCGT
>JACQEL010000939.1 GCA_016200595.1 Deltaproteobacteria bacterium | reverse complement strand
GCGAGGTGAGATGGGCGAGCATGCGTCCTGGACCAGCCTTACGCTCCGAGGTCAAGAAACCAGGGATTGCTTGACCAGGTACCGGCGCAAAGAGGACCCAGCTCAGCAGGAGCACAGGAATGACCCCGAAAGATATGCCTTTTCCCTTCGCCAGGACGCGCGGCATGTGCTCCTCCCCTACTCTCACGCAGGGCATCTACGAGCGATAGAGCACGCTTTTGACCGCAGTCACTACTTTCTCAACGCCCGGCAGGACCAGGTGTTCCAGGTTTTTCGCATAGGGCATAGGCACATCCTCCCCGGTCACCCGCACAGCGGGGGCGTCGAGATAGTCAAAAGCACCATTGGTGATGCGATAGCAGAGCTCTGCCCCAGCTCCAGCAAATGGCCAGCCCTCTTCAACAATGACACAGCGATTGGTTTTCTTCACCGAACGCAGGATCAACGCTTCATCGAGCGGTCGGATCGTACGGGGATCGAGGACTTCCACCTCGATGCCATCTTTAGCCAGCGCGGTCGCGGCCTCGAGCGCGACATGCACCATTTTTGACCAGGCAATGATCGTCACGTCCTTACCTTCGCGCTTCACATCTCCTTTGCCGAGAGGAATGGTGTACTCTTCCTCTGGCACCTGTCCCTTGCGGCCATACAGCACTTCCCCTTCGATGAAGACGATCGGGTTATCATCCCGGATCGCACTCTTGAGTAACCCCTTGGCATCGTATGGAGTCGAAGGCGTGATCACCTTGAGGCCCGGCACATAGGCATAGAGATTCTCCACCACTTGTGAGTGCTGAGCGGCCAGTTGGTGGGCCGCGCCACCAGGCCCGCGGAAAACGATCGGCAATGAGATTTGCCCACCGGACATATACCGTAGTTTCGCCGCGTTATTGACGAGTTGATCGTAGGCACACAGGGAAAAGTTCCACGTCATGAATTCAATGATAGGCCGTAAGCCGACCATGGCGGCACCGATACCAACCCCAGAAAACCCGGTTTCGGCAATCGGGGTATCTACCACCCGGCGCTCGCCAAAACGATCGAGCAACCCTTCCGAAACTTTGTAAGCGCCATTGTAGTGGCCGACTTCCTCACCCATGAGAAACACGCGCTCATCGCGCTCCATTTCCTCAGCCATGGCTTCGCGTAGGGCTTCACGGTAAGTTAGTTCACGCACGATTCTGCTCCTTCTTGCACTTTCCCTAACTACTGCGAGGATCTCAGCTCGCAGCTTTGACAGTCTGAACCGGGGAATCAGCGAACCAGGGAATCGGTGAGGCGAAAACTATTACTTCTCCGCGTCTCCGTTTCCCCGGTTCCCCGTTTCTTCCTGGTTTTACCCGCCCGCCCGCGCTCGGCGCGGCAGCGGCACGACTTTTTCCTCGTCTTGCCGCGGCTCGGTTTCACTGTAGACATCGTCATACAGAGTAGCCGGATCAGGGACTGGCGACTCGTCGGCAAACTTGACCGCCTCAGCAACCTCCTGCTTGACTTCGTCATCGATCGCCTTCAACTGCGCTTCGTTTGCCACTCCCAGCTCATAGATGCGCTGCGCGAGGATGCGAATGGGGTCGCGATTCATCCATTCCTCGACCTCTTCCTTCGTGCGATACTTGGCGGGGTCGGACATTGAGTGGCCACGAAAACGGTAGGTCTTGGCTTCGACCAGAATAGGCAAGCTTTCCGTACGGGCTCGCTTGGCCGCACGGCGCACCGCCTCACGGACTTCCAAGACATCGTCGCCGTTGATGATCTCTTGCGCCATCGGATAGCCCTCGGCGCGCACCGCTACGTCCTCGACTGCCAGGGTGCGGTAGAGCGGCGTACCCATCGAATAGAGATTGTTTTCACAGATGAAGACCACCGGCAGCTTCCACAGCGCCGCCAGAGACATGCCCTCGTGGAAAGCCCCCATGTTGGCAGTCCCATCACCAAAGAAACAGAGAGTCACATCCGGCTCACCCCGATATTTCGAGGCGAAGGCAATGCCTGCAGCAATGGGAACGTGACCGCCAACAATAGCATGCCCTCCCATGAAGCGCTTTTTCATATCAAAGAAGTGCATCGACCCGCCGCGGCCTTTCGAGCAGCCCGTGGCCTTGCCGAACAGCTCGGCCATCGCGGCCTTCATGTCGCCAACCCGCGCGAGATAATGAGCATGTTCACGGTACGTCGCCACAATGTAGTCAGTGGGCTCGACTGCCGAGATCGCACCGACCGCGACAGCCTCCTCACCGATATAGAGGTGCAGGAATCCTCCCATCTTGCCGCGGGTATACGCCCGCGCCGCCTCCTCTTCAAATCGGCGGATGCAGATCATATCGCGGTAGAGGGAAAGCATGAGGTCTCTGTCCATGGTAACTCCTTAGCAAAGAGAATTAAGAGTGAAGAATGAAAAGTGAAAAGTTAAAGAAGAAGAAATTCTTCGCCCTTAACTCTTCATTCTTAACTCTTAACTCTTCACTCTTCTCACCGTCCTTTCGGTAACTGCAAGACACGTTCGGCGATGATATTACGCTGAATCTCGGAAGTTCCAGCTTCAATGGTGTTGGCGCGCGAGCGCAGGAAGTTATGTTGCCAACGGCCGCTTTCTACTGCCCAGGGCGAATCGCGCAGCAGCTGGCCGTACGATCCTTGTAAAGTCAGAGCAGTTTCTTGCATGCGTTGGTTCAATTCACTCCACCAGAGTTTCAGGCTCGAGCCTTCAGGGCCTGGCGTTCCCCCGCGTAGCAGACGAGTGAAGTTCCGGAAACAATTATACTTGAGAATTTCGACATCAATCAGATGTTGGGCCAGTTGTTGACGGATGATAGGGTCCTGAGTCGCCAGGCGCCCATTCACCGCAGACTTCTTCGCCAAGGCCACTAAATTATCGTAGATAATACGGAAGCGTGCCTGGGTGCCAAACGACGCCGTGCCACGTTCGTTCATCAGGGTCGTTAGTGCTACTCCCCAGCCATTATTCAGTTCACCCACGAGGTTGGCACGGGGTACGCGGACATCTTCAAAAAAGACCTCGTTGAAATCGGATTCGCCGGTCATCTGCCGCAAGGGTCGGACCGTCACTCCCGGGCTGTGCATATCGACCAGAATGTAAGACATGCCCCGATGCTTAGGAGCGGTGGGATCCGTGCGGACGAGCAACATGCACCAGTCCGCAAGATGCGCAAGACTCGTCCACACCTTTTGTCCATTGACAATAAATTCATCTCCCTGCAGTTCGGCTCTGGTGCGGATCGAAGCCACGTCCGACCCCGAGCCAGGCTCAGAGAAGCCCTGGCACCAGATTTCGTCACAGTTCAGAATTTTGGTCAAGTAGCGCTTCTTCTGCTCTTCGGTCCCATGCACGATGATGGTTGGCCCTGCCATGCTGAGGCCGAGGACGTTCAGCGGACCAGGAGCTTCAACTCGTGCCATCTCTTCATTGAAGATCGCCAACTCAATCATCGAGGCGCCACGGCCACCATATTCCTTTGGCCACGAGAGACCCAGGTAGCCACCTGCATACATCTTCCGCTGCCAGTCACGGAGAAACTGGAGGCGTTCGTTTCCTTTGGGCATTTTGAAGACGGGCGTACCCCAGCCGAGCGGCAGATTGTGTGTCAGCCACTCCCGCAATTCCTGACGAAAATGTTCTTCCTGAGCCGAAAACGAAAAATCCATGCCGCTCTCCTTACCGCTCTACATGGTCCTATTGTCACGAAAAAGCAAGACGGGAAACGAAGTCAGTCCTGAGCAATGAGTGCTGAGTCCTGAGTAAAATACTTTCCTTCCTTCCTCAGCACTCAGGACTCAGCACTCAGGACTAATCTTCGTTAGCCGCGCCGTGCCCCTTCCAGCATTTCACGCGCGTGGCGTTTTGCTTCCGCCGTGATTTCTACCCCGCCGAGCATACGCGCGAGTTCTTGCAGTTGTTCACTCCGCGTGAGCCTTTTGGCTGAGGAGACCGTGCGCCCTTTCATCGTGCCCTTGACCACGGTATAGGCATGATCGGCAAAGGCCGCAATCTGGGGTAGGTGTGTGATACACAGCACCTGGCGTTGCTGAGCAAGGGCTTTGAGTCGGCGCCCCACAACTTCAGCGATCGCGCCACCGATGCCCGCGTCTACTTCATCAAAGATCAAGGTCGGCGCCTCATCGACGGCAACGCTCAGTGCCTTGAGCGCGAGCATCAAGCGTGAGAGTTCTCCACCAGAAGCAACCTGAGCCAGGGGGAGCAGGGGTTCCCCGGGATTTGCCGAAAGGTAAAACTCGACACAATCACAACCGGTATCTCGCAGCCGGTGTGTATCGCGGACGAAAGGTTCACCCATAGCCTCGCCAGCCTCATCCAGCTTCTCCGCCTGAAAGCGCACGCTGAAGGTCGCCCCTTTCATGCCGAGCGCAGCCAGTTCTGTAGTCATACGCGTCTCCAGGATCTCAGCCGCTGCCCGTCGCGCAAGGGAGAGCGTGTGGGCTTGTGCCCAAGCCGCGGCGGCAGCTGTCTCCACTTCCTGGCGCAGCATGACGATTGACTCCTCCCCACCTTCGAGTCGTTGGAGTTCCTGTTCGAGGGCTGCTTGTAGTGTCAGAATAGCCTCGACACTACCACCGTATTTATGCTTCAGGCGTGAGAGCAGGATGAGGCGTGCATCAAGCTCTTCCAGGCGTTCGGGATTCATTTGCAGACGCTCGCTGTACTTGCGCAGTTGCAAGGCGGCTTCTTCAATCTGCGCCAAGCCACTGCTTAACAGAACAATAATGTCTTTGAGGCTGTCATCGATCCGGGCCAGTTCACGTAAGCGCGTGAGCAGCCGTCCCAGTTGATCGGAGAGGGCAGCTTCGCCGGTGGACAGCAGTTCCTCTCCGGCAGCGGCGCCTTGGGCAAGTTTCTCGGCATTCAGCAAAACCGTTTTTTCCTGGCGTAAAGCTTCCTCCTCGCCAGGCCGCAACGCCGCGCGTTTGATCTCATCGACCTGAAAGCGCACTAACTCGCGTCGAGCCTCGGCGGCCGCCTTCCCGGTAGTAACCGCTTGCAAACGGGTCCAGATATGACGGAGTGTGTGATAGCTCTGTCCCATTTCTTCTAGGCGTTTGCCTAATCCGGCAAATCCGTCGAGCAGACCCAAGGCGGCCTCGGCTTCAAGCAAGGTCTGCTGTTCATGTTGGCCATAAATATGTAAGAGTCGTTCGCCAATCTGGCGCAGGACGGTCACGGTGGCTATGGCACCGTTGAGGTAGACGCGCCCGCGCCCATTTTGCGAAATCACGCGTCGCACGAGCAACTCTTCGTCAGCGGCATATCCCCCCTCTTCCAGCAGCTGAGTGATGCGCGGATCTTCGAGCGCAAAAACAGCCTCGACTACCGCCTCTTGGGTTTCGTGGCGAATTAGTTCGGCTACAGCCCGACCCCCAACCGTCAGGGCTAAAGCCTGCATCAGCAAACTTTTGCCCGCGCCGGTCTCGCCAGTGATGACGTTGAGCCCGCGCTCGAACGCCAATTCCAAGTCATCAATTAAGGCCAGGTTTTTGATATGCAGATGGCGAAGCATGTTCTACACGTGAGCAACTACCCGTTTACGTCCTGAGCACTTCTCCCGACTTTTTGCCGGAGGCTATTGTAGCTTTTCTTCCGAGATCCTCAACAATGCTTTCACGTTTTAGGGAAGCGAGACTGCACAGTGCCATCCCTCTTTCCCCTCGCCATGTTTCCTAAATCAGACCACACAACATTCAGATACTGAGCAGTGTCTCTCGTAGGGGCGAATCTTGTATTCGCCCTCTTCTTTGCGGCCTCCCGGCGGGCGATCACAAGGATCGCCCCTACAAGACTGTACCAAGCTTCTGTGGTTCGATGTAGTCTGGCAATGAATGAGCAGGTGCCGACTAGCCACAAGCTACTGAAACTGCCGCGACTGCGTCTCACTTTTGACTGCCTGTTATGGTCGCTGACCTTTCGAGTTCCTCCAATAACGTCCTCGCCTCTTGCAAATCTTTGGTGTCAAACCCTTCAGTAAACCAACTGTAGATGTCCGCCAGCATCTGCCAGGCTTCTTTACTTCTTATCCTGCTGTTGCCACAATCGGCTTAAGCTCATCACCGCCCGCAATTCCAGGGACTTTGCTTGTTGCTGCCGCGCAATCTCGATGGCCTGGAGAAAACACGCTTCGGCTTCTGCTTGGGGATTGGGGGTTAGGGATTGGAGGCTGGTGATTTTTGCCTTTTGCGCTTTGCCTTTTGCCTTTGGCTTTTCTTCTAACCTTTGGATTTTAGACTTCGGACTTCGGACTTCGGACTGCAGTGACAATTCGCCTTTTAGCCGATACAGCTCCGCTTCGTAGAAACGCTCGCCAGTCCTATCCACCATGGCCAACGCTTCGGCCAGCACGGTGAGCCCCTGCTCTACCTGTCCTCTTCTCCCATACGCCTCAACCGGCAAGGTAAGAAAATACGACGCTGCCACACCGGACCCTATGGCGCGCCAGGTGGTCAAGCCATGGCGCATCTGTGTAAAACCCTCCTCTTCCTGTCCCTGTTCTGCGAGCGCCCACCCTTGCAGCATCGTGCCTTCCGTCAACCAGTATGGAAATCCGTGTTCAGTGGCAAGCAGAATCATTGCCTCTGCCCGCTCTTGGACGACCGACCCCTCTCGGCGCCACAGATGAACTTTGGCGGCCAAGTTTAAAGCCCAAGCCAAGCTGAAGGGGTGAGACAGCTCCTGGGCCAGGGTGAGCGCTTCGGGCTCCTTCTTTACCGCCTGCTCAGGATAACCAAGAGTCCATAGGACCCAAGCTAGATAGGTGAGGCAGATCACCCTAGGGTCTTGTGGGGTGCGGGAGACATGGGGATTGTGTTGCTGGCGATCGTAGTAAGCAAGTGCCTGCTCCAAATGCTCACGGGCCTCAGCGAACGCTCCCAGAAAGTACAAGGTGGTCCCCAGCCCCATATGGGCCAACAGAAGAAGGGTGGCGTCTTGCACGCTTTGGGCTAGGCGAAGACACTGCTCTGCCAGCCCGCGGGCCGTTTGGTAATCCCCTTGTGCCACATAAACTGCCCGCAGTCCGAACAGCACGCTGAAAATCTGCGGAGTTTCCTCCAGCTGCTGGCACAGCTCTCGCGCCCGCGTGTAGACCGTTTCTACTTCCAGGGTTCCATAGCCCTTGGTGGCAATGAGCGGAGCACCCAGGGTGATTAGCAGTGCGAGTTCTTGATGGGTACGTTCCGAAGTGTCCGGCAACGTCGTGAGGAAATCCAGTGCTTTGGTAAGGTGACTGACTGCTTCTTGATTGGCAGAGCGCCGGAGGCTTTTCTCTGCCGCTTGCTGCAGGTACTGTATGGCCCGGCGATAATCCCGCCCTTGCTCAAAGTGCACAGCCAATTCAGCCGCAATCTCCCGTGTCCGGTCTTCGTACGCTCGTTCTTTACGCTCTCCGATTTGGAGATGGAGGTGTTGGAGTTGCGTCGGGCTCACCCGCTCGTGCCACAGATGCTGATACAGCGCATGAAGAAAACTGTACCGGGCAGCAGCAGTGCCATCTGGCCATTCCTCAATGCCCACCCGCTGCAGGAATTGTTGGCGTTCAGCAAGCCGTTCGCAATTTCGTTCAACCGCTGCCGTGTCCACTGCTAACGCAGCAGCAATCGCTGCGGCTGAGAACTCCATCCCCGTGACACTGGCCGCTTCCAGAACACGTTGTTCTTCAGGGAGTAACCGTTCTCGCTGGCGCGCGACCAGCTGACGGATGGTCTCGGGCACTCCTACGGCACCGCCATCCTCTCGGAGCGTCCACCCTTCATCGGTATGGGTGAGGACACCACGAGTGACTAGATCGTCAACAAGGGAAACGAAAAAGAGAGGGTTGCCATCGGTGTGTTGATGGAGCGTGTGCGCCAGGCTTTGTAGGGGGGCACGGCCGTGCTCCCCTCCGGCAAACCGTGTCGCTAGATACTCCTCGATATCTGCCTCACGCAACGGTCCTAACGCTAATTCTGCGCAGAGTTGATGCGCCGCCAGTTCCTGCAGGTGACTTCTCAGTGGATGCCCCTCGTTCGCTACCTCCACCGGACGATACGTGCCGATCACCAACAACCGCGCCATTTCGTTCCGTCGTGCCAGCAACGCCAGCCCGTCAAGCGTGGACACATCACTCCAATGCAAGTCCTCCAGCCGTAGGATGAGGGGCTGCTCAGCAGTAAGCACCTCCAGTGCTTCGGCCAGTTCCCGTAGCATCCGCTCGCGTGAGGCCCCCTGCACCTTGCGCTGTAAGGCCTCTTCTTCTGCCCCGTCAATGAATGCGGGCAACTGCACCAACCACATGGGCGCGTGCTTCCGTAACACCACGATCACGCGCTCCCCCTCAGCCCCGCAACACAAGCGCCCCAGGGCCTCCAGCACCGCCAGGTAGGCTTCCCCCGCCCCATAGTGTTCGATGCACTGCCCGCGGCCGATCCATGCCGCCCTGTCTCCTCCGGGCGCATCGCCATGTGCTCCTATATCAGCCAGAAACCTTTCCACCAGCGCGGTCTTGCCAATCCCCGGCTCGCCGGTGACGAAGACGAGCTGCCGCTCACCTTGCAGTGCTTTGTCCCACCACTCGTGCAGTTGCCCGAGTTCTGCCTCCCGGCCAACCAGATGAGTTGCCAGTTGCCAGTTCCCAGTCGCCAGTGGGGAACGAGGAAGGGCGGCAGGGGGAGGACTGACCACTGACAACTGATCACTGATCACTTGCCCGATGAACCGATACCCCCGCCGATGCACGGTCTCCAGGTAGCGCGGCTTGCGCGCATCGTCTCGCAAGGCCTGCCGTAGTTCTTTAATGCAGGAGGTCAGTGCCGTATCACTCACGACTGTCCCTGCCCACACGGCCTGAAAGAGATCGTCCTTCGTCACCACCTGCCCCGGCCGCGAGGCCAAGACCCGCAGCACGGCCAGGGCTTTGGGGGTGAGCTTCACTAGTTGTGTTCCCCTCCAGAGCTGCCTGATCGTGGGGTCAAGCCGGTAGGGACCGAAGCTAAACATCTGTTCTCCCTCCATTTTTGTCGCCCCCTGGCTTCCCACAGAAATCCCACAGAAATCCCACAACTTTCCCATGACTTCGCGGGGAGATACCTGTACTCTCCTGCCACAAAGTGCGTGGGATTGCAAATGGCGCACGCACCAGGAGGAAGGCTTAAACCTGCATTGGAGCAGAGGAGCGTCCCTTTCTGTCGGAGGACTATGGATGTCGCGATAACTCTCTTAGGTGCGCGTTTGCTTCTTGCCGCGGTCTTTTGTATCGCTGCTGTGGCGAAAGTGGCAGATCTGAAGGGGACAGGGCAAGCCTTATTCGACTTTGGCGTCCCTCGTCCATTAGTGTCTCCTCTCAAATTCCTGCTTCCTCTTGTCGAACTGATGGTTGCTGGAACGTTGCTTTTCGTCTCCTTGGCATGGTGGGGGGCGGTCGGGGCTCTCAGTTTGCTTGGGCTTTTTAGTTTGGCAATTGCGATTAATTTAGCGCTGGGGCGGCAGCCCGACTGCCACTGTTTTGGGCAACTGCACTCCGCGCCGGCAGGATGGTCGACACTGCTGCGCAATGGACTCCTGACGGCTCTCGCTGGGGCGCTGGTCTGGCAGGGGAAGGATATGCCTGGACTGAGTCTCGTGACTGTATTCATGCATCTCACCGCGAGGGAGACCGTGGCGCTCTCGATTACTGCTCTGGTCTTTCTGCTTTTTACTCTCAGTGGCTGGCTCTTCTTCCATATCCTGCGCCAGCAAGGCCGTTTGTTATTGCGCATCGAAGTACTGGAGCAGCGGCTCAATGCCCCAGGGCAGCTCCCGCTCTCCGCGCCAGTTCAACCGACACAAGGACTGCCTATAGGAACCCTTGCCCCACCTTTTCAGCTTCCCGGCCTGTACGGCGAGACGCTCACCCTCGACGCCCTGCGTGCCAGTGGCAAACCCGTACTGTTGCTCTTCTCCGATCCTGGCTGTGGTCCCTGTAATGCGCTACTGCCCGAGCTTGTCCCCTGGCAACGTGATCATAGTAGCGAACTGACGATTGCCCTCATCAGTCACGGGTCCCGCGAGGAGAACCAAACGAAAAGTATCCAACACAAGTTAACCAATGTACTCGTCCAGCAAGATCGCGAGGTAGCGATGGCCTATCAATCCCTCGGGACGCCCGCGGCCGTACTCGTAAGCGCCGACGGAAAAATTGCTAGCCCCGTGGCGCCCGGTGCAGACGCGATTCGGGCATTGATCGCTCGTGCGGTGGGACAACCTGTCATTGCCCAGCCTCCTACTGCAGTCCCGGCGCTAAATGGGCATGGCCATGTCCCTACTCCGCCCCAGCCAGTGCTTGCCAAGATTGGTGATCCGGCGCCGACACTCGCTTTACCCGACCTCCACGGCAAGACCATCAATATGACTAAGGTCTTCAAAGCAGGCAACACCTTAGTGCTCTTTTGGAATCCTGGCTGTGGCTTCTGTTCGCAAATGCTGGCAGATCTCAAGGCATGGGAAAGTAGTCCGCCGGCCGGAGCGCCGCAGTTGCTCGTCGTCTCGACGGGCGCCGTGGAATCCAACCGCAAGATGGACCTTCGATCGTTGGTGGTGCTTGATGAAGGATTTCAGGTAGGGCGGAGCTTTGGCGCGCAGGGCACGCCTTCGGGCATTCTTGTACAGGATGGCAAAATCGCCTCGCCGCTAGTAGTTGGTGCCCCAGCTGTGTTGGCGTTAGCACGAGGCGAACAAGGACCTACTGTCATAGCCAGCCATTAACAGAAGCAGAGGAGCCAATGTTCGGTTTTGGCATGGGTGAACTCGTTGTGGTCTTGGTGATCGTCCTTTTACTCTTCGGGCCACGCAGATTGCCGGACCTGGGGGAGGCCTTGGGAAAGGGCTTACGCGACTTTCAGCGTGGACTGAAGACTCCTACGGAAATTGATGTGACTCCCTCGTCATCCCCGCTCACGGAGGCGAAGAAATCGGACAAAGAGTAAGACCGAGTTTCTCCTTCTGCTTCAATCGGTATTGAGCATACAAGAGAAAGGTCGGCGGGGAGATGAGACTGACCATGCTGACTCAAGAGCGATCGGATCACTTTTTATAGCACAAGAGACGACGATCTTTCAGAATCTTTTGGATTGCAGCGGACAATCTATAGGAAAGGGGAGGGCTTGCCATGGCTGTACACAACTTCATAGCAGAGAAGCAGCGTGGACGAGAGAGAAGGATCTCGTGCCTCGCGAAGAGAAGCCTCAAGTCATTGTGTTTCTCTCTTGGTCTCCTCATCTTCTCGCCGGTATGGGCACAGGCAATGCTCTTGCCTCCTGGTCAAACAGTCACTGTCCATGGTACCAGCCTCGCGCAGCACTCCGAGTTGGCCGGCACAATTCTTCAAGATAGAAACGAGCCTTTTGTCATCGATTTCGGAAGCGGGCATCGAGTTGCAGGCACGGTACAAGTACGTGTGATGCGCGAAGAGATCGATGGGACGCTGGACTTCTACTACCACTTCACAGTGACGGAGAATACTGCGCTGGGGCAGTGTTGTAACCGACTGGTGGTTGGGACGGGGTTTACAGGCGTGCTGACAGAAGTGGAGGTTCGCACCGACAGTCTTGGGAACACCTCACCTCTACAAGCGTCCCGCTCTGCGGATGGGAGTGAGATCAGTTTTGATTTTTCGCCGGGGTTATTGCCTGCTGATGAGTCGCTGTTCTTTTTTGTTCGTACAGATGCGATCTCCTTCAAGGAAGGAGACAAAGGAAGCCTTGCCCAAGGGGAACTCAGCGTTACGCAATTTCCTGTGCTTCAACCAGAAGGGGAAGCGGCTTCGGTACAGCCCTGAGTCTCTTGAAACAGTGGTACTCAAGAGATT
>JACQEL010000938.1 GCA_016200595.1 Deltaproteobacteria bacterium | reverse complement strand
GAACAGCTGCAGGTCCGCTGCTGCATCGCCGGCGGCGGGCCGGCCGGCATGATGCTGGGCTTCCTGCTGGCACGCGCCGGCGTAGAAATCGTCGTGCTGGAGAAACACGTGGATTTCCTGCGCGACTTCCGCGGTGATACGATCCACCCATCAACACTAGAAGTGATGCACGAGCTCGGCCTCCTGGACGATTTTCTGCAGCGGCCGCATCAGGAAGTCAAGCAGCTCAAAGGCCGAGTGGGAGACGTTGAGGTGACGGTGGCGGATTTTTCCTCTCTCCCGACGCGCTGCCGTTTCATTGCCTTCATGCCCCAGTGGGACTTCTTGGACTTCCTGGCGGAGTATGGCAGACGCTATCCTACCTTCCACCTGAGAATGCAGGCGGAAGTGACTGGACTCATTGAAGAGCATGGTCGCGTTATCGGGGTAGCGGCGAAGACCCCAGACGGGCCTTTGGAAATCCGGGCGGATCTGATTGTGGGTGCGGATGGGCGCCAGTCTATCGTGCGCGAACGGGGCGGCCTGAAGGTCGATGACCTCGGCGCTCCCATCGACGTGTTGTGGCTGCGGCTCTCGCGACGCCCAGGTGATCCAGAACAAGCCTTGGGCTATTTCAACCGCGGGAAGATCTTGGTGATGCTCGACCGCGGAGAGTATTGGCAGTGCGGGTTTGTGATCCCCAAAGGAGCCTTTGAGGAAATTCAGCGCCGGGGCTTGCCCGCTCTCCGCGACGACATCGCCGACATTGCCCCTTTTGTGCGTAACCGCGTCGAGGAGTTGCGCGGGTGGAGCGATATTAAGCTTTTGACCGTTCGGGTTGATCGCTTGCGGCAGTGGTATCGGCCCGGACTCTTGTGTATCGGTGATGCTGCCCATGCCATGTCTCCTATTGGCGGGGTGGGGATCAATCTCGCTATCCAGGATGCCGTCGCGGCGGCTAACCTCTTGTTTTCTCCCTTACGAGCAGGCACGGTCACGACCGACGACCTGCAGCAGGTACAGCGCCGGCGTGAGTTTCCCACCCGCCTCACGCAAGGGTTGCAGGTGCTCATCCAGAAACGTGTGATCAGCCCGGTGCTCGGCAGCCGCACGCAACTGTCTCTCCCGTGGCCGCTCCGAGCCTGTCCTGAGCGTAGTCGAAGGGGACTCAGGATAAACTCCGTAAAGGGTCTCGCAGTGAGATTCTTCGCTACACTCAGAATGGCACGGTTGAATGGTCACAGCGTGAAGTATCCCAATGTTATGTATTCCGGCTTAGAGGAAGCGCGCTGCAAGTAGGGTCAGGCTTTGATATCTTGACAATGTGGGAATTGTCGGGTACAGGCGGAGCATGGCACGGCGCCCTCGCCTCTTTGCTCCTGGCCTCCTTTACCATGTGATTGTGCGCGGCCACCAGCAGCAAAAGACCTTCGTCACGGCCCACGACTACCACGCCTACCTGGAGCGCGTAGCTACGTATCGCCAGCGGTATGAGGTCGTCCTCTACGCTTACTGCTTGATGCCCAACCACATCCATCTTCTCGTACAGACCGCCGCAGAACCGTTGTCGAAATTCATGCAGGGGCTGCAGCAATCCTACACCCAGTATTTCAACCATACCCACCGGACAGTGGGCCCTCTGTTCCAGGGTCGGTATAAAGCCCTCGTGTGTGAAAAAGACCGCTACCTGCTGGCGTTGATCCGCTATATTCATCTCAATCCGGTACGAGCCAAGCTCGTGACCCGGCCCCAGGAGTACCCCTACAGCGGCCATCAGGTGTATCTCAGGGGCAAAGCGACGGAGGCGCTTGATCCCGCCAAGGGACTGGCGTTGTATGGCGGACGTGAGGCCTACCGGCGGTTTGTCCGGGCAGGAATGACTGAGGGGCACAAAGAGGAATACTACGAGGTTATCGATCAGCGGTTTTTGGGCACGAAGAGCTTTGGACGGCGCCTGCAGATGATGAAGCCAGACACCTCGCCACAGAGGAAGAAGGGAACTGTCGGGAGTAAGCTCCGGCCCCTCGCCGCCCAATTGCAGGTGAGCCCGGCTGTACTGAAGGGTACGGAGCGGAGTTGGGCGGTGTCTGCCCGCCGCACCTTCGTCGCCTATGTTTTGGTGCGGCGCTGTGGATTTGGCGTGAGTGAGGTTGCCGCGGCGTTGGGACGGAATGTTGCGACCGTCAGCGCTCTGCTCTCACGCTTCGCTACCCGTGTCCGGCAGGACTCAGAGGTAAGGAGAGAAGTGGAGCGGCTCGCAAAGGTGGTTGAGAAATAAAAGCCTGACCCTGTTCCCTTTTTATCGCTGCAGCAGTCTTTCTCGTGAACATGGTTGCGGGAGTACACTACCGACCCCACAGGTCCTTACGGCTCGGTTTGACACCTGCGCCTTTACCGCCTGCTGGAGACAGCAGCACCAATTGACGAGCGAGTCTGACCATGACAATAAACCAGCTTCTCTCTAACTTTCACTCTGTTGCCACATCCGTGAATTGGTCAAAGCTCCACCTGGACCCCACTTGTCTCCTACCGGGTGCAGTGCTTGGCCTCTTGTTAGGCATCATAGGCTACTACATCGGGAAGGATCGCGCCTTCAAGAACATAAAATTGCAGGTTATTCCCATCTGTCGGGTCTCAGAATTTGGCGCCCTATTTTGGAGAGCCACGACGGTAAAATATGGGTATCAGTTCCAACTGTTTGTGAAAGGAATTCCGTCACTCAAATCTGAAGAGACCATTATAGCGGAGAAGGAAGTACAGGAAGTGGATCAAAATCAACTCCAAGAGTTGATCCGTCAGGCAGTTCGGGCAGCCCTAGCCACCCAGACCGGAGGTATCAACGTAGTCCTGGATGCAGTGTTGGATCGACTCTTGGCCAAGACTAAGCTTATGCCAAAAGATGGACCCAAGAGTTGATGAACCTGTTTTAAGATATCAGCTAACCCCAAAGGCATGACATTGATACACTTTCCTGTGCGACCACCCCGTCCCGTAGTCTGAACGCCGCGAAGAATCTCACCGCGAGACTCTTCGTTTCACTCAGGGTGACAGATAACGTGTTAATGAAGCTGACTCCGCTCAGGGACTATTACGTCTCCTCCTATGGCAGCTTCCGCCGCGACAGGAACAATCCGTTGGTGATTGAAGAAGCGGGAGCGGCAGAACTGATGGCCACTCCTTTGCCCCCCAGGATAGTAGTGTACTGTTGGGGGTGGATCTAGATGGCCGGAGTGACAGGAATGCTCTGGGCAAATTGGAATACGTCTTGTGGATCGTAACGTTGCTTGACGCCGAGCAAGAAGGGCACAAAGTCCAGCGTCGGACTACTCCAGAAGGCC